>JAYZHG010000001.1:0-12169 GCA_036166735.1 Bacteroidota bacterium
AAATACTAAAAATTGAACTACCTAATAAATTATATTTTATTTTTCTTGTTTGTAATAATACTATCGTGTAAAGAGAAAATAGAAAAAAATAAAAATCAGGTATTACCTATTCTAGTTACTTTAGAAAATGAAGAATTTAAGTTAGAGGAATTAAAGGGTAATGTTGTCATTCTTAATCTTTGGGCAACTTGGTGTAAACCATGCATTGCAGAATTTAAGAATTTAGAAGAATCAAAAAGTATATTCAAAGGAAATGATGTAAAAATTGTTGCTGCATCTAACGAGACATTAGATAAAATTTCTGAATTCTTAAAAAGAAAACCTTTTGATTTAAATTTTGTAAAATTAAATAAAGATTTAAGTTATTTTGATGTTTACAGCTTACCAACAACAATAGTGCTAGATAAAAATGGGAAAGAGAACTTCAGAATAACTAATAGTATTGATTTTACAAGCAAAGATTTTACTGATAAAATAAAAAAATTAGAACAATTATAATTTCTTTATTCCTTTTGTATTAGAACCAATAATTCTCCTTGATTCAATATACTTAGCCATATGATAATCATCAAAATTTAAATTGTCAGAATAGACAGAGCTTATTCTTACATTTTTTGAAGACTGAATAAAATACCCATCTCCAAGCCATATAGAGACATGATCTATTCGAAGCTTATCGTCCTTATAATAACCAAAAAACATCAAATCACCAGCCTCTAATAAATTCCAATTTCTTGAATCATCTACAAGAACACCCTCTTTTACCTGTTGTGATGCGTCTCTAGGGAGTATATATCCATTCATTAGGTATACAGACTTAGTATAACCAGAACAGTCAAATCCCTTTGAAGAAGTTCCTCCCCATAAATATGGTACACCTATTAAACTATGAGCATTTTCAAGAAGATTCTGAATAGAATAATTCATACCTCTAATAGAGGAAATAGAATTCATTAATCTATTTTCTATCCAAGCTGTTCTACCATCTGGATACTCATATTTAGTATGTTTAGATCTAATTTCAACTATTTTTAAAGCAGAGCCTAAAACTAAATCGGATACAACTTTATTTTTTTTCCTTGTTTCATAAGAAAAACCATAAGGTTTAGTAAATACACCTACATCACTAGCAAAATAGTTGTCATATTTTTCTTTTGACATAGGAACTATTCCACCATGATCAATCCATGATATGTATTTATCAGGCGTTTGAATTAAATACCACTCCCCCTCTTTCTTTAAAATACTTACTCCAGTACCTAATATTGTTTGTGAAACTAACTCCGAAGAATGTGAAGGGTTTTTTCTAAGATTAGCAACTGAATTGTTTATAATACCATATTTAAAATCATGATTAGGTAAAAGAATTATATTATCTTCAAAAGGTATATCTTCAGATTTTAAATATTCAATAAGTTCATTTTTAGCATCTTTTAAATTCGTTTCACCTACTAATTCAATTGGTATTTGTTTATCATTAACATCGATATTCCATACCGCTACCCTTGCATCAGGAGCATGTTTATCATCTAACAAATCGATTTTTAAACCTATAGATTCATAAGTTTGACTATTTGTACATGATAGTAAAAAAATAAATAATATCAATAAATAAAGATTCCTCATGTTAACTACTTAAGATTTTCAAATTTATCAAAAATATCAAGAATGTAAGGAAGAGCACCAGTTGAATGAGTATGTGATTCTAACGGAATAAATTCTACTAATGATGAATTAACACCATTTGCAATAAAATTATTATATGTATCAACAGAATTTTGATATGGAACTGTTATATCAGCAGTTCCATGATACATAAGCATTTTTGTTTTAGGTGCCCATTGATTAAAACTATTTTCTTCAAAAGCTTCTACTACAACATTTAATGAAGGATCTGTATAAAAATTATTTCTAAAATTTTCATTAAGTAAAAGATTGATACTATAACTTAAAACTGAATTTATCTCACCTCCCGAATACTGACCATTAAAGTATTGAGGTATTAAACTTGCATATGGCTCATTAAATATATCAGATAATTGTAATCCCCAGTCATATGAGGTTTTATATGAAAGAGCTACATATGCCAAATAATAAGGTTGATGGTAAGTACCTAAAGACAAAAAATAATTTAACATTCCAATCATATCATATCCTCCAGCCGCTGGAGCAGAAGCCACCAAATTCAAACCATAGGAATTGTTTTCTTCAAGTGTTCTATGTGCTGACATAGTTGCAAAACCACCCTCAGAATAACCTGATAAAAAAACATCACCATTAAAATTATATCCTTCTATTTCAGCAAGTTCTTTAGTTGCTCTCAACATATCTACTATCGTTGATCCAGTAATATCAGATCTGTAGTAAGGGTGAAGAATATCATCTGATATACCAAATCCTAAATAATCAGGAATGACAAATATATAACCAGCACTAGCTGCATTAGAGAAAAAACTATATTGAAATAAATCTTCAGTTGGAGCATCCCTATGTAGAGATGTAGTTCCATGATTAAAATTTAAAATAGGAACATTATTAATTGTTTCTGGAAAAGCAACTAATCCAGAAGCTTTTATATTTTCTCCCTTATAAGTTGTATTATATGTAATGGTATATAAACTAACTCCATAATTAATGTATTTACTTATATCATCAAACGGTGAATTTTGAACTGCATACATAACTTGACCTTTATCTTGGGTGTATAATTTTAAGTATGTATCTAAGTGAACTGGTATAATTTCATAGTCATCACATGAAACTATTAAGAAAAAGAAAAAGAAAAAAGTTAAAAATTTTATATGACTCATTTCTAATTAGAATAAAAATATTAAATCTTACGTAAATTTAGTTAATATTGATTTATGGATAACTATGGTTTTTTATCTTTACTTCCTCCTATAATTGCAATTTTTCTTGCTATAAGAACTAAACAAGTATTTATTTCACTTCTTACTGGAATATTTATTGGATGGTTGATTATCGGTGGGTGGAATCCATTAAAAGGAATTCTATTTACAATAGATGGTATTGTAAACGTATTTAGTGATCCTGGGAATACAAGAGTAGTAATTTTTACATTTTTAGTAGGTGCACTAATTACTTTCATCCAAGTGTCTGGTGGAGTTGCTGGATTTATTAATAGTGCAAAAAATTATTTTAAGACTAATGAAAATGAAATTCAAAAAAGTAGAAAAAAAGCACAATTATTTGCGGCTTTAACTGGTATGTTAATTTTTGTTGAATCTAATATATCAGCTTTAACTGTAGGAACAATCTTTAGACCAATATTTGATAAATTAAAATTATCTAGAGAAAAATTAGCATACATAGCAGATTCAACCTCTGCTCCCTCAAAATTATTGATACCTTTTAATGGATGGGGAGCATTTATCATGGGACTTCTTCTAACTCAAGGAATTGAAAATCCTTTTATGGGCTTAATTTCTGCCATGCCATATAATTTTTATCCTATTCTAGTAATTATTATTCTATTAATTTTTATTGTCTCTGGAAAAGATATTGGACCTATGAAATCTGCTGAATTAAGAACAAAAAATGGTAATGTATTTGATGAGGGTTCTACACCAATGGTCTCAGAAGAAATAACAATTATTGAGACAAAAAAAGGAATAAAAGAAAATTCTTTTAATATGTTCCTTCCACTTGTTTCTATGATATTAATTATGCCAATAATGTTATTTTATACCGGTTACGATGAATCATTACAGAACAAAACATTTTTTAACATTATTGGTAATGCTTCAGGTTCTTCCTCAGTATTATATTCTGTCTTAATAGCCCTTATTATATCTTCTATATATTATTTTATAAACAAAATAATGACAGTAAGAGAAATTATTGATAATACAATAAAAGGAATGTCTGGCATGATATCACTAGCACTTCTTATTATACTAGCATTTACTATTGGAAATCTATGTAATGAACTCGGAACTGGCGCTTATGTTTCTGAAAGTTTAAAAGATATTCTTTCTCCAAAACTTATTCCAGTTCTATTATTTCTAACAAGTTGTTTTATATCATTCTCAACTGGAACATCATGGGGTACTTTTGCAATTATGATAGCAATCGCTGTTCCTATATCGAATCAAATGGGAGTTGACTCTTCAATTGCTATAGCAGCTGCACTTGGAGGTGGACTTTTTGGTGACCATTGTTCTCCAATATCAGACACCTCAGTTATTTCTTCTATGGCATCGGCAAGTGATCACATTGATCACGTAAAAACACAAATACCATATGCACTGATTTCTGGAATAATAACGTCAGTACTGTATCTAATAATTGGTTTTATTTCTTAATTATTATTTAAAAATAGTTATAACTCCTTTATATTCAGAAATAGTATATTTTATAAAATAAAAATAAATTCCAGAAGACAAACCACTACCATCCCACTCAAAATTTCTATCATAAGATTTATAAACCTCTGCCCCATTTCTATCAATTATGGATATATACTCAAAATTATCATCACATACATCAACAGGTAAATTTTGAGATGGATCTGGCAAATTTGATAAAATATAGGTGTCATTAATTCCATCCCCATTTGGACTAAATGCATTAGGAGGTTTAAATTGATATGGAAATATAATTTGATTATTTGAAAAATTTAGTTCGACAGAAACAGCGAGCCTGTCTTCACTTTCACAACCACTTATAGTTTGTGAAGCATAATAAACATTGCCGTCCATTAAAACCGTAGATAAAGACAAAATATTACCTCCACTTAATGCATCATACCATTTAATTTCAGATCCTAAAGCATCTAAAGATGATATATTACTTCCACAAACTACCGATTGTTTCACTTCTCCCGAAGGAGCAGGTGGAATACTAAAAATTACAAGTATAGTATCAGAAACTGTACAAGAAGGTATAACTTCATTAAAACCAACAGGATATCTTGAAACGGAAACGGAATATTTTCCAGTTTGATTAACAATTATTGATGAAGTAGTATCTCCTGTACTCCATAAATAGTTATCATAACCTAAGCCTACATCAAGAGTTACGGTTTCTCCTATACACCTTTCTATGTCCAAACCCAAATCAATAGATTCAATACAAATTATATTAAAATAGGCTTTTCCCTCTATACAAATAGAGTCACAATCTATACAATTTCCTTTTACTGAATAAGTGATGCTATCATATAAGTTATCAGAACCATCATGCTTGTATGTAAAAGAACCATCAGAATTTAAAGATATCAATCCTTGTTTTGGACCTTCTAATAGCTCAACATATAAAGAATTATCTGCATTAATATCATTTGATAGGAGCCCGTCTGTTGCGTCAACTACTATAGAATCCCCAATCATTAAATTATAATAATCATTAATTGGTACTGGCAAAATATTAAATGCACAAGAATCAATTCCAGAGATATAGAAAACTCTAACATGACCTGCATTTTCTCCATTTCCATCATTAGCATATGCTCCTATAGCAACTTTGTATCCATCACTACTTAAAGAGGTCGCAGCACCACTTCCATCTCCTTCTGTCTCACCATCTATATCAGATCCTAGTTGTATCCAAGTACCATTAAAGTATTTATAGACCCTAACATGCCCTGATCCTGAACCATTTCCATCATTTAAATATGCTCCTATAGCAACTATAGAGCCATCACTACTAAGTGAAACAGCATATCCACTCTGATCAGTAGTTGCCTCTCCATCTATATCTTCGCCCATCTGTACCCAAATATCACTCATGTATTTATAAACTCTTACATGACCAGAATTAATGCCATTTCCATCATTAAAATTAGCTCCGATAGCAACTATAGAACCATCACTGCTTAAAGAAACGGAACTTCCGCTGTAATCATCTTCTGCCTCACCATCAATATCTGCTCCTACCTGCATCCATACATCTCCCCCATACTGATAAACCCTAACATGACCTGAACCTGAACCATTTCCATCATTAGAAAAAGCACCAATAGCTATTCTAAAACCATCAGCACTAAGAGAAATGGAATGACCACTACCATCTCCCGCTGCCTCTCCATCTATATCTACTCCCATCTGTACCCAGTCACTACCTTCGTACTGATAAATTCTTACTTGTCCAGCATCAATACCATTTCCATCATTATAATTAGCTCCAATTGCAAGAATCAAACCATCATCACTCAAAGAAACAGACTGGCCACTATAATCACCTTCCGCATCACCGTCTATATCACTTCCCATCTGTATCCAAGTACCACTGGTATACTCATAGACCCTCACATGACCTGAAGAAATTCCATTTCCATCATTTGCCGGAGTACCAATGGCTAATCTGGTTCCATCACTAGAAAGTGAAACCGAACTTCCACTAAAATCATCCCTTGCCTCTCCATCTATATCACCTCCCATCTGTATCCACGTACCATCAATATTCTTATAAACTCTTACATGACCCCTATCATCTGTGATATCAAAAGTAGCTCCATCATTTTCTCTTGCTCCAATAGCTACTATTGTTCCATCACTACTCAGTGACACGGCAAAACCACTCTTATCAATTAATGATTCGCCATCAATATCTTGACCGATTTGTTTCCATTCTTGAGAAAAAGAGGATGTTTGAATTAACATCAGAATAAAAACAATTAACTTTTTCATTCTTATAATCTATACTTATCTATAAATAAATCAAAGTTTAGATAATTTTTTATATATATCTATTAATTATATTTTCAAATAATTCCTGTTTTCCAGAAATTAATTTCGCTTCTTTCAAGTTTGAAGCATAGAAATGTAGTCCATCTAAAGAGATTTTTCCATCTTCAAAATCTTTTCCTTTTCCAGAATCAAAAGATGAATACCTCTCTTCTATTAACTTAGAATATTCAGAGTTATTTAACATTTTTTCAGTGATAAGCAAGCTCCTTGCAAAAAGATCAATCGCACCAATATGTGAGTAAAATAAATCATTTAAATCAGTAGAATTTCTTCTGGTCTTTGCATCAAAATTTATGCCTCCACCTTGTAAACCACCAGATCTTATTATAACCAAAAGCGATTCAACTATTTCGTATATATTATTTGGAAATTGATCTGTATCCCATCCGTTCTGGTAATCTCCCCTATTCGCATCCATACTACCAAGCATATTTGCATTGGCAGCAACCTGAAGTTCATGTTGAAAAGTATGGTTGGCAAGTGTGGCATGGTTTACCTCAATATTTAGCTTAAAATCCTTCTCAAGACCATAATGCTCTAAAAAACCGACCACTGTCGCAGCATCAAAATCATATTGATGTTTAGAGGGCTCCATTGGTTTAGGCTCAATAAAAAACCACCCTTCAAATCCCTGGCCTCTAGCATAATCTTTGGCTAAATGAAGAAACTTAGCCATATGGTCAAGTTCCCTTTTCATATCTGTATTAAGAAGTGACATATAACCTTCTCTTCCTCCCCAAAACACATAGTTCTTACCTCCAAGTTCTATTGTAACGTCCAGTGCATTTTTTACCTGAGCACCAGCCATAGAAAGGATATCAAAATTTGGGTTCGTAGCTGCACCATTCATATACCTAGGATTGGAAAAAAGATTTGCCGTACCCCAGAGAACTTTAATGTCAGAAGACTTAATTTTTTCTTTAGCATAACTGGTTATTTTATTTAACCTATTTTCAGATTCTCTAATTGAATCTCCCTCATCAATTAAATCAAAGTCATGGAAACAGAAATGATTTATACCAAGCTTAGAAATAAATTCAAATGCAGCATCCATCTTATCATATGCGTTCTGATAGGGATCGGATGAGGATGCCCAAGGAAAAGACTTTGTACCCACCCCAAAGGGATCATTTCCAGTATTTACAAATGAGTGCCAATACGCAACGGCAAAATTAAAATGGTCTTTCATAGGTTTTCCGAGAACCATTTTATTTTCATCATAAAATTTGTAAGAAAAAGGATTGTCAGAATCTCTTCCCTCAAATTCTACCCTTTTTACATCTTTAAAATATTCTTGTTGACCTATTATTACTGACATATGTTTTAATAAAAATTAGGTAAGAAATTTTTCCATTCATCATAATGGCTAGAATATCTAGCTACTAATTCCTTATCTGGTTTTAATTTAGTAATTAATTTTAAATTATTAAAAGCTTCTTTGTCATTAGAATAGTAACCTATCCCTAAAGCAGCAGCTCGAGCAGCTCCCTCTGATCCATTAGTATCATAAATTTCTAGATCTACTTGAGAAGTGTTTACAAAAGCTTCTCTAAATAACATACTCAAAAATAAATTTGCGTTTCCTACCCTAATGGTATTCACCTCAACACCTAAATCTTTGAGCATTTCTATTCCGTAACACATAGAAAAGGCTATTCCTTCCTGAACTGATCTAATCAAATGTGTCTCATCATGAACATTAAAATTTAAATCGATAAAATGAGATCCAAGCTCTTTATTATTAAATAACCTTTCAGAGCCATTACCAAAAGGATAAAATTTAAGGTTATCTGATCCTATTGAAGTATTAATTGCCGATAAATTTAAATCGTTATAACTCCTCCCTTTAAGCAACTTCTTCAACCATGAATATGCAATTCCACAGCCATTAATACAAAGAAGAAGTCCATTTCTAATTGTACTTTTCGAATTATTACAGTGCAAAAAAGTGTTTATTCTGTTACTCTTATCATAAACGTTTTTGTCGGTAACAGAATATATTACTGCTGAAGTACCAGCTGTTGCCGCTATCTCACCAGGGTTTAGTGCATTCAAAGAGAAAGCATTATTTGGTTGGTCCCCTGCTCTATACGTTAATTTTACATCTTTTCTAAAGCCAAATAAATCTGATATATCACCTAAAATTTCGCCATGATTTCCAAAAGAAGAAACAACTTCAGGAATTATATTTTCATCAATATCATAACATTTAATTAAGTCTTTTGAAATTGTTCCTCTATTAAAATCCCACATAATTGCTTCTGAAAGACCACTTTCTGTAGTGCTCATTTTTCCAGTAAACTTATAGGCTATGTAATCACCAGGTAACATAATTTTATATATTGACTTATACATTTCAGGCTCATTATCTTTCACCCATTTCAACTTAGAAGCTGTAAAATTTCCAGGAGAATTAAGTAAATGATCGGAAATAATTTTTGAGTCAAGATTATCATGTGCCTTCTTTCCAATATCTACTGCTCTAGAATCACACCAAATAATTGATGGCCTTACAGGTTTACCATTAATATCCAATGCTACTAGACCATGCATCTGGTATGATATTCCTATGGCATCTATAAGATTAAAGTCTATTTTTTTATTTAAAGTATTTATGCATTCAGCTACGCAATCCCACCAATAAAGAGGATCTTGTTCAGCCCATCCTAAATGCAAACTTTCTATGGGCATTTCATTTTCTGGAAAAGTAACAGATTCAATGCAAGAAGAATCATGCCCATCAAGTATAGAAACTTTTACTGAAGAGCTACCCAAGTCTATGCCTAGAAAATAATTTTTATGCTCCATGAATTAGGTTATTTGATGATAATAATAAAAATATAAGAGAATCAGAAATATCTTTTAAAATGCTGAAATCTTTTATATACATAAAGATAAAATGTTAAATTGTAATTCTTATATGGGTGATAAAAATAATAAAAAATTAGGTTTAAAAGAGTCCATAAGTCTTGTCGTTGGAAATATGATAGGTGCAGGAATTTTTATGTTACCTGCATCACTAGCAAAATTTGGTTCAATAAGTATATTCGGATGGGTAATATCGGGTTTTGGAGCAATATTAATTGCCCTTATTTTTAAAAGATTAAGTCAAAAATTTCCTGGAAAAAGTGGTCCTTTTCATTATACAAAAGAAGGATTTGGTGAATTTTTGGGATTTTTTGTCGTATGGGGATACTGGATATCCATACTACTAACAAATGCAGGTCTAGCAATTGCCATCACAAGTTATTCAGGAGTGCTTTTCCCTGTATTACAAAATAATGTACAAAGCATTATGTTCTCAATAGTTGTCATTATTGTAATTGCTATAATTAATAATTATGGCATTAAAACTGCTGGAAAATTTCAATTAGTAACATCTATTTTAAAAATACTACCACTATTACTAACTATAGTTATAGCTTTTTTTGTTTTCAATACCGATCATTTTATAACGTTAAATACTAGTGGAGAATCAAATTTCAATGCATTAACGGCAACAGCTGCTCTAACATTTTTTGCTTTTATGGGTATTGAATCTGCTACAATTCCTGCTGAAGGGACACAGAATCCTTCAAAAACTATTCCTAAAGCAACGATGATAGGATCAATACTTACAATTTGTATATACCTATTTTCTTCCATTGCACTTATGGGAATAATTTCTCCTATAGAACTTGCCAATTCAACTGCTCCATTTGCAGATGCAACGGGAATAGTTCTCGGAAATATAGGAAAAAACACCATAGCAATTTTTGCAATAATTGCTGCTGTAGGTGCATTAAATGGATGGACACTTTTACAGGCTGAAATACCAAAATCATTGGCTCAAGAGGGACTTCTTGGTAGTTCATTTAAAGAGTTAAACAAAAAAAATGTTCCCAGTAAAGGACTTTTTATTACCAGTTCCATAGTTTGTGCATTAATTCTTATAAACTACTCCAAGGGCCTAGTTGATATTTTTACTTTTTTAATTCTAACAGGAACATTTTGTGCCCTTATCTTATATCTATTCACTTCTCTCTCAGAAATTTTAATTCTAATAAAACAAAAAAAACCGATGATCAATTTCATTCAACCACTAATTCTTGCATTACCTGCATTTGGATTTACTCTATGGATGATAATCGGAACAGGTGGTGAATCAATTTTTTATGGAATATTACTTCTATCTATTTCCGTACCTATCTATATTTATTATAAAAAAATTGCATGATTGATATTAATAAAATAAGAAAGCAATTCCCTTCCCTTAGTAGATTAGTTAATAACAACAAAATTATTTATTTAGATGGTCCTGCTGGGACCCAAGTCCCTCAAAATGTTATTGATGGAGTATCTAACTACTACAAAACCAGCAATGCTAATGTGCATGGAGAATTCATTACAAGCAAAGAAACTAACAAAATAATGGATTCTACAAGAACAAAAGCTGCCTCATTACTGGGAGCTGAAAGTGCAAGCTGTATCTCCATAGGCCAAAATATGACTTCACTATGTTTTAGTTTAACACATGCATTTTCAAAAACTTTCAGTGCTGGTGATGAAGTTGTTATCACAGAATTAGATCATGAAGCTAATAGAGGTCCATGGAAAATACTAGAAGATGTTGGAGTAATAATTAAAGAAGTAAATCTATTGGACGATGGAACCCTCGACTACGAAGATTTTGAAAATAAAATCACAAATAAAACAGTACTTGTTGCTATGGGAATGTCATCAAATGCAATTGGAACACTAAATGATTTTAAAAGAATAAGGAATTTTATAAAAAATAAAAAATGTTACTTTTTGTTAGATGCAGTACACTATGCTCCACATTTTTCAATAGACGTCAAAGAATTTGGTTGTGATTTTCTGCTCTGCTCTGCATACAAATTCTATGGGCCCCACATTGGTATATTATATTCAAAACCATCACTTCTTGACAAATTAGATACTGATAATTTAATGGTTCAGAATCAAAATTCTCCCTATAAAATAGAGACAGGAACTTTAAATCATGCGGCATGTAACGGAGTATCTAAGGCAATAGACTTTATATCCACTTTAGGTGAGGGCAACACTTACAGAGACAAACTAGTGGATGCATATAAAAAATTAGGAGCACATGAATACAAACTTGCATCTCTCCTTTATAAGGAACTCAATAGAATGGAAAAAATTACAGTTATTGGAAAAGATTTTTCCAATAAAAAAAGAACTCCTACAGTTTCTTTTACCCATAAACATAAAACACCTAATGAAATATGTAAAATATTAGGTAAAAATAACATCTGTGCATGGGCTGGACATTTCTATGCATTAAAAGCAATACAAAAATTAAAACTTGAAAAAATTGGAGGAGTAACTAGACTAGGAATATGTGTATATAATACTGAAGAAGAAATTAGAAAAACTATTGATTTAATTTCAAAAATTTAAAAATCTTTATTTTTTATAATACTTATCCATAACAT
>JAYZHG010000002.1:0-9985 GCA_036166735.1 Bacteroidota bacterium
TCTGGTACTCATCCTGGTGGCGGGATTACCGGTTCTCCAGGAGAAATGGCAGCTAAAAAAATATTAAAAATATGGTGACAAAAGAATACGATATTATTATAGTGGGTGGTGGTATTAATAGCCTTACTGCAGCTGCTCTTTTAGCAAAAAGAAATAAATCTATTCTTTTATTAGAATCTAGAGATGAATTAGGTGGAATGGCTACATTAGAAGAATTTTCTCCAGGTTTTAAATGTAATATGGTATACGATTACATACGCTGGATTGATCCTAGACTTTTAAAAAAATTAAATCTCTACAAATATGGTTTAGAATTTCAAAAAGTTAGTTCACTTAGAATTGCATTAGATGAAAATAAAAAACACATAATATTTCAAAATAATCCTAGTAAAACAGCAGAATCAATTACCACCCATTCTTCAAAAGATGCTGATAAATGGATTGAATTCACCCAATACATTAATAAAATATGCAAATTTCTAGAACCTTTATATACTATAACACCCCCTATTATTTCAAAAATGGGTATTAAAGATGCTCTTTCAATGAGTAATATGTTAAATCCAATTTGGAAACATGGAAGAAGGGGATTGATAGATATTATTAGAACAATTCCAATGATGATGCCAGAACTATTAGATGAATGGTTTGAATCTAAATTGCTTCGTGGATCACTAGCTGCAAGTGGAATAACAAATATCACTCAAGGACCTTTCTCAGCAGCAACAGTTTTAAATTTTATTCATCATCATGTCCATGCTAATGGTAAAATTCATAATGCTCATTTTATCAAAGGTGGAACACATCAATTTGCTAAAATACTATCTAATATATTGAAAGAATATGGGGTAACCATACAAACAAATACTACAGTGAAATCAATTAACTGTAAAGATGATATCTGTTCTGGTATAACTACTTCAAATGATCAAACCTACAATGGAAAAATAATTTTATCAGGATTAGATCCAACTAATACCTTTTTTAAATTAGTTGGAAGAAAAAATATATCTCCAACTTTTAAAACACAATTAAATAACATAAAATATCGTGGAAGTACTGCTAGATTACATTTTGCATTGAAAAAATGCCCTAATATTCCTGGAATTTCAATTGATCAACATGATACCATCTTTTCAATCAATCCCTCTGAAAAATATTTAGAACATTCATATGATGATATTAAATATGGACGTATTTCCAAGAACCCATATATTGAATTTAGTATTCCTTCTCTAATACATCCAAATTATGCTCCAAATGGAAAACATGTACTTTCTTGCACAATTCAATACATTCCTTATGATCTAAAAAATCAAAATTGGAATGATAAATTACAAAATGAGATAATTAATAATGTTACAAACATTATTGAAAAATATATTCCTAATTTTTCAGATTTAATTATAAATTCAAAAATAACTACCCCTAAAGATTTAGAAAAATCATTAGGTCTAACTGAAGGAAATCTTAATCAGGGTGAAATGACATTAGATCAGTTTTTCTTTATGCGACCTACTATTTCTACTTCTCAATATAAAACCCCTTTTAATAATCTTTATCTTTGTGGTTGTTGTACTCATCCTGGAGGTGGACTACATGGAAGTAACGCTGTAAATGCAATCCGTGAAATAATAAAATAAAATTTTATTTTAAGAAATTTAACTACCTAATGTCAACTCTAAATGATTTAAATACCAATTCTTAAGTTTTTCTAACCCTACTTCCATTTGTGATAAAGGTCCAGGAATGTATTTTTTTGACTTTACACCATTTTGATTATTTTCTATAATTTTTTTATCTGCTAATGTTGTTTCATGCCACATCCATGTCATTTTATCGACATTATAATCTACTCCTTTCTTCGCATCCTTATGAACAAGCCACATTAATTCTACTTCAGTTTCTAAAGGTCCTTTAGGAATAAAGGTAAATATTGTTGCAAAATCATTTGACATTAATAAACTATTAAAAGGAGAAGTGCCTACTGTAGTATAACCCCCATCAAACTCTTTAAATTTTCCCATTAATGTAGAGGCTGGTTTTCCACTTTTTGTTTCTGAAAGTTTCCCATTACTAAATGGTGTTCTTTCAGCACTTCTAAAAAAGTTAGAAAATTTTGATTCAGTATACTCACCTGTATGATGTCCAATCTTTTTGGCATATTTATTCCATTTTAACAATTCTTTCATAAATTCACTCGATGAAGGTCCTGTATTACTTCCTGCACCATATGCTTTAATATAGTCAGAACTATGAACTTCACAATATTCAGGATGAGAAGGTTGACAATGATAACATTCGTGAAAATTATCTAAAGTTAATTTCCAATTTCCCATCGTAGGATATTTTCTTCTAGCAGCAATCTTAGCTTCTCCAAGACCATGTAATTCTATAAAAGGTTTTATCGGTTTTATAAATTCATTAAAATCATCTGGTTTGGTTGAAAAATTAATAAATATCAAGCCTTCAAAAATTATAGAGTTACATTTATGCAAACTCCATTCATCACTACAAAAATTTTCATCCATTAATCTTGCACTTTTTAAACTTCCATCTAATTTATAACTCCATGCATGGTATGGACATACAAAGTTTTTAATAGAACCCTCATTTTCTAAACATATTTTAGATCCCCTATGCCTACACACATTATAAAAACAGTTGACTTTACCATGATCATCTCTAATAATAATAATAGATTCGTTTTCAATATTAAATAAAAAATAATTCCCTTTTTCAGGAATTCTAGATTCATGACCAACTATAATCCATTGATTAAAAAAAAATGTTTCCACATCTAAATTAAAAATAGTTGGATCCATATAAAAACTCTGTTCTAATGGAAAATTAGGTTTTTGAGATTTTATTAATTGTTTTAATGATAATTTTTCTTCACTATTCATTTAACATTATTTATTAGGCTATAATAACAGTAATTCATTAAGTTTTCCAAATTTTAATAAAAAATAATAGCGATAGAAAAATTTTTTACAAAATCAAATAAAATTCTTTAAATTATAAAAATGAAAAATAATCCATACGGTAATCATAAAGATATTCCAGGAAATCCATCTACTGCTAAGAGTAGCACCATAAAATTAAACGACAGAAGTAATAACATTCAACTTAAATTGCTTAATGAAGATGATTGGAATTATTGGATTAAAAACGGATATATTATTATAAAAAATGCTATTTCAAAAAAAGAAGCATTTGAAACAGCCGATTTTCTTTGGGAATTTGAAAACAAAAAAAAAGATGATAGTTCAACATGGTATACTAAAGAAAGAGCTGAAATGAAAATGAAAGAGTTAGCCGGTACTGGTATGGTTGAAGTTTATAACAATCAATACCTATGGAATAATAGACAAAAAAAAAGAATTTATAATGCTTTTGTTGATATATGGGGTACTGAAAAACTTTGGGTTACAATAGATAGAGCAAATCTTAATTTCCCTATAAAAAAAGGGTATAAATATGATAGTTTTATACATTGGGATTATGATCCAGATACCAAACCTCAAAATATTCAAGGTGTATTAGCACTCTCTGATCAAACAGATAAAAATATGGGTGGATTTCAATGTATTCCATGGTTATTTCGTAATTATGAAACTTGGAAAAAAACACAAAGAAAAGATAGAGATAAATTTCAACCTGATATTACTGACATTGAAGATAAAATAGTTAAAGTACCTTTAGAAGCAGGTGATTTATTAATTTTTCATAGTTGTCAACCCCATGGTATCAGACCAAATCTAAGTAAAAATAAAGTTAGAATTGCTCAATATATATCAATGATGCCTGCAGAAGAAGAAAATGAATCTTTAAAACAATGGAGAATTAATTCATGGAAAAAAAGAATTGCACCTGAAGGTTATGCATTCCCTGGAGATCCTAGAAAATTAGAAAAAATAAAATATAAAACAGCTAAATTAAATTCATTAGGAAAAAAATTACTTGGTATAAATAAATGGTAATCAATCTAACAATAAGTTCTATGAATTATTAGATTTAATATGAACATCTCTTTGTGGATATGGAATTTCAATATTATTTTCTTTAAACTTTTTAAAAACCGCAAAATAAATTTCACTTCTAATAATTTCAGGTTTATCGGTATGAGAAGAAGTCCAAATACCTAACATAAAATCTAAAGAACTATCTCCAAAACCATCAAAAAATACCTTAGCTTTAGGTTCCTTTTGAACATTTTCATTTTCATCTGCTACTTCCATCAATAATTTTCTTATTATTTCAGGATCTTCATCATAACTTACACCGATTGGAATTCTAAATCTTACAATTCTATTATTATGACTCCAATTAATTACTTGACTAGAAACAAATTCAGAATTTGGAACTATAATTGAAATATTATCATTTGTTATTATAGTTGTAGCTCTAAGTGAAATATTTACAATATCACCACTAACATCACCAACTTCAACCCTATCGCCAACTTTAATAGGTTCTTCAACCAAAATAGTTAATCCACTTATTAAATTATCAGTAACTTTCTGAAATCCAAAACCAATACCAACACCAAGAGCACCAGCCAATAAACTTAAAGCACTCAAATCAATTCCAACTGCCTGAATTATTATTATAGTACCAATAAGCATCATTGCAATTCTGACTCCATTAGCAATTGATTCTCTAAAAGGCTTTTTTAATTTAGATTTATGTAAAATCTTACTAAGAATCAATTTTCTTGCCTTAGTAGAAGTGAAGATTAGTAAATAAAAACTAAGAAAAAATATTATTATAGTACCTATACTAATATCAGACTCACCTATAGTAAAGAGAGTTTTATTAAAAATTAACAGAAAACTTGAAGCTAGTTCTAATAACCTTGAAAAAAAATCTATAAAATATTCCATTGTATGAAATCCTAATTTAAACACAAAAACTAAAAAAATTAGAAGAGGTCATCAATTTTATTTTTTTCTATTGATCTCCTAGCAACTAAAGAACAAATTTTTACAATGTCAATCAAATTTGAAAATCTTTTATCATCAGTGTATCCTTTCTTAAATCTATAATATATCTGCTGGACAATAACACATATTTTAAATAAACCATAAGCATAATAAAAAACTGGATTATTTACTTTGACTTTACCATATTTTTCATAACTATCAATTAAAGTCATTCTCGATGGATTTCCCTCAGCAGTCGTTGAACTTAAAGAAATTTTTCTTAACATAGGATGATCATTAGACTGAACCCAGTAACCAAGAGTAGTTCCTAAATCAAATAATGGATCTCCAATTGTTGACATTTCCCAGTCTAATACTCCAACTATTTTTGAGATATTGTCTTTATCCAACACTACATTATCATATTTGTAGTCATTATGAATTAATGAACTTTTCTTTTGTTTAGGTAAATTATTAATTAACCAACTCATAAGATTATTCATTTCTTTTATATCATCAGTTTTAGAATTTTTATACCTCTCTGACCATCCCACGATCTGTCTCATTCCATAACCATCTCCTTTTCCTAAATCATCAAGACCCACCTTTTTGTATTTCAAAGCATGTAACTCAGTCAAAGTTTTAATAAAATTTTTTGAAAGTTTACTTATATCTTTTTTATCTGGCATTAAAGACTTAGGAGTATTTGGTCTCAATATAATCCCATTCAATCTTTGCATAATATAAAATGAAGAACCTATAATATTTTTATCATCTTCAAAAAAATAAATTTTAGGTACCTTATTATAATATTTAGATAGATTTGATAAAACATGATATTCTCTTCTCATATCATGACCACTTTTTATATTTGCCCCAAACGGTGGTTTTCTTAATACATATTCATTTTTATTCCAAATTATAGAATAAGTTAAATTAGAAAATCCCTTTTTGAATTGTTTTATCACTAAAGGTCTTTTGGAACTACCTAATTTTTTTTTAAGATAAAAAGATAAATTTAGATTATTTAATTCTTCACTTTTTCTTACTTCCCCTGGAAAATCTAATTCAATCATTTTTAATTAAATTTTCAATCCATAATTAGATAAAATTCCTTTTGCTACACTACTTATATGTACTTCATCTGCCCCATCATATATCCTTGCTGCTCTTTCATGTCTATAAAAATGCGAAAGAATAATATCATCTGACATCCCTAAACCTCCATGTATTTGAACTGCATCATCAATAACTCTTTTCAAAACATTAGCGCAATAAAATTTAATCATAGAAATTTCAATTTTCGATTTTTTAGAACCAAACTTTTCTATTTTTTTTGCTACATCCATAACTAACAATTTTGCAGCATTAATTTCAACTCTTCTTTCTGAAATCATTTTTTGAATTAATTGTTTCTCACCTAAAAAGTTACCTGGAGATAATTCTCTTGAAGCTGCTCTTTTACACATCATATCAAAAGATCTTTCACAAATCCCAATCCATCTCATACAATGATGTATTCTTCCAGGTCCTAATCGTGATTGAGCTATTTTAAAACCATAACCTTCATCTCCTAATAAATTTTTCTCTGATACTTCTACATTATCATACAAAATTTCAGAGTGACTGAAATATCCTTCACCTTCATCACCCATCACAGGAATTTTACGAACTAAATTAAATCCTTTGGAATCACAAGGGATAATAATTTGACTTGCTCTAAGATATTTATTCTCAACATCAGGATTAGTTATTGCCATCACAATTGCAAATGAAGATCCTTCTGCAGAAGAAGTATACCATTTATTTCCATTTAATATATATTTATCATCTTTTTTAACTGCAGTTGTACCCATATATACTGGATTTGATCCTGCAAACGATGGTTCTGTCATTGAAAAACATGATCTTATTTCACCTGCTAGTAATGGTTTAAGAAATTTATCTTTTTGATAATTTGTTCCATATTCTATTAATATTTCCATATTACCTGCATCAGGAGCTTGACAATTAAACAAATAAAGACCAATTGGGCTAGAACCAAGAATACCACTTATTTGAGCAAATTCAATTAAACTGAGACCCATACCTCCATATTTCTTCGGTATTTGTGGAGTCCAATATCCTATAGATTTTACTTTATCCCTTTTTTTTTCTAAATCATCAAATGAGGCATCCCATCCTTTGGAAAGGACTTTTTTTTCTAAATCAAAAACATCTTTTTTGAGAAAAGATTGAATATCACTTTTTAATGTTATAAGCTGATTTTGGTTCATTTTGAAATAAATTTATCCAAAATTAAATTTAATAATTAAATATTGATTAATTATATTACCCGTCAATTCTAATTAAATGAATAATCTAAATAGCGAGAAAAAATTATTTGGTCATCCATATGGATTGTATATTTTATTTTTTACAGAATTATGGGAAAGATTTTCATACTATGGAATGAGAGCACTACTAGTCCTATTTCTTATATCAGAAGTTAGTAGTGAAAACCCTGGTTATGGTTGGTCCAATGAAGATGCTCTTTTTCTTTACGGATGGTATACAATGTTAGTATATGTAGCAGGTATCCCAGGTGGAATCATCGCAGATAGGTTTTTAGGTCAGAAAAAAACTGTGATGATAGGAGGTGCTCTTTTAGTTCTTGGACACAGCATCTTAGCTATTGATAACCTAACAGCATTTTACACTGGACTATTATTTATAATTCTAGGTGTTGGGGGACTAAAACCAAATATTTCAACTATGGTTGGTGGACTTTACCATAAAAATGATAATAGAAGAGACATTGGTTTCAAAATATTTTATATGGGAATAAATATTGGGGCATTTTTATCAGCAATTATCATTGGAGGAATTGGTGAAGTATATGGATGGCACTATGGATTTGGTTTAGCGGGTATAGGAATGCTCTTTGGTCAGATGGTATTTATGTGGGGACAAAAATATCTTATTGGAGTTGGTGATTTCATTGGAACAGTTGATAATCCTGACAAAGAATTAATAAATAAGCCACTTACAAATATTGAAAAAGATAGAATTAAAGTTCTTCTACTTTCTTTTTTAATCGTAATTGTTTTTTGGGGAGCTTTTGAACAAGCAGGTGGACTTATGAATATATATGCATTTGAAAAAACAAATAGATTAATTGAAAGTATCAGTTTTGAAGTTCCTGCAACATGGTTCCAGTCTCTTAATGCAGGATTCATTGTTCTTTTTGCTGTTATAGTTGGTGCATTTTGGTCGTGGTGGAAATCATTGGGTAAAGAATCTTCACTACTATTTCAAATGGCAGTTGGTGTTATAATTATGGCATTTGGCTTTTTCTTCATGAGTGCAGCATCTCTAGAATTTAAAGAAAATGGATCTAGTGCAATGTACTGGTTAGTTTTAGCATATCTTTTTCATACACTTGGAGAGCTATGTACATCTCCAACTGCGATGGCTCTAATTACTAAACTAGCACCATTAAAATATGCATCTATTATGATGGGAACTTATTTTGCATGTACTGGGTTTGGAAATAAACTTGCTGCTTATTTAGGAGAGTGGGCACAAACTGCCGGTGAATTTGAGATTTTTACTGGAATAGCAATATTTTGTTCAGCATTCGGATTTTTGGTTATATTACTTTTAAAACCATTAAAAAGACTAACCCACGGAGCAGATTAATTTTCTTCCATTATTTTTATTTTATATCCTGAATAAATATAATCACTTTTTTATCCTCAATCAGATATTAATATTGTGAAAAAAATGACTTATTAACATCTAACATATTAACAGAATTTAATACTTTCTTTAATTAATTATTCACTATTTTCATTTAATATGCAAATAAAAAATTTGGAAGAAAAAAATTTAATAAAAGAATTAAAATCTAATAATGAATCAGCATTCAAATTATTAGTTGAAAATTATAAAAATCAAATTTTTAATACCATTATTCCAATAATCCAAAATGTAGAAGATGCTGATGATTTAACTCAGGAAGTTTTCATACAAATTTATAAGTCAATAAAAAAATTTAAAGAAAAATCATCATTATCTACTTGGATATATAAAATTTCAATATCTAAAGCTTATGAATACATTAGATATAATAAAAGAATAAAAAGATTTTCAATTTTAATAAATATGTTTAGAGATGATAATACCATAATAGAGATTCCTGATTTTAAACACCCAGGAGTAGAATTAGAACAAAAAGAAAATTCTAAAATTCTTTTTGATGCTATTAATAAATTAAACAAAGAACAAAAAACAGCATATATATTGAAAAATGTTCAAGGATTATCATATAAAAAAATTGCCGATATTATGAATAAGTCTATTTCATCCATTGAATCTTTAATATATAGAGCAAAACAAAATTTAAAAACTATTATAAAAAAAAAATATAAAACAAGAAATTTGTAATTTTATCATCTAATTATATATATGAAAAAGATATTATTAATCTTATTTATTCTATTTGGATACAATTCCTTTTCACAAACAATTGAATTAATTGTATCTGGTGGTTTTAATTCTTCTACCCAAACTCTAAGAACAGATGGGGCAACTCAAATTGGTGTAAGCTTTAATACAATAGGAAATTTACAATATCAAGTAGATGCTTACCCTGGGTATCATATAAAAGGACTGATTGGAATTTCAAAACAACTATCTAATAAAACACAACTAAAATTAACTTCTGGTCTTGGTTATTCATCTCAGGGTGCAACGGTAGTTTCAGTAAACAAAACAAGAATCACAAATAATCTAAATTATATTCAAATACCAATTCTAATTAATTTTAGTTTTTATAAAATAAATTTTTTGTTTGGTCCTCAAATTAGTCTTTTAAATAATGTTAATACCAAAATAAAACAACCTTCAATACTAAGTCAAAATGCCTTAGGCAATAATCCAGATTTTTCATATAAAGAAGAAGACTTTTCTGATAGAGACAATGGTTTTGTTTTTGGTTTAGAATATAAAATATACAATAAAATATCCGCTTCAGTTAAATACATAACAAGTCTAAAAAATATATCGCTCCTTGATAA
>JAYZHG010000003.1:0-4392 GCA_036166735.1 Bacteroidota bacterium
AAATACATTAAAGTAAAATTAGATATTTATAATTTTTTTTTTTGTCATTTTTTAAATATGAATCAAAGAATGAAAAAATAATATTTATCTTCATTTTTTAAAAATATTTAATATGACAAGAGAAAACTGGGGAAGTCGATTTGGTTTTATCATGGCAACAGCAGGTTTTGCTGTGGGTATGGGAAATATTTGGAGATTTCCATACATCGTAGGAGAAAGTGGTGGTGGTGCATTTTTAGTTGTTTATTTGATACTTACAGCGATTATAGGTATACCTCTTCTTACTGCTGAAATAAGCCTTGGTAGAAAAGCACAGCTTACACCACTCAAGGGAATGAAAAAATTGTCTGGAGATTCATCCATATGGAACATAATAGGATGGGTAGAAATTACCGCTACGTTACTTATTTTGGGCTTTTATCTTATGATAATGGCATGGGTGACGGTTTATTTAAAAGAATATATAACAGGTGAGGCATTTCTATATAATGCTACAAACATTCAATCTCACTTTATTGAATTACAAGGAAATTCATCTTCTATTCTATTATATTGTCTTGGTATAGCATTACTCCTTGCTTTTGTGGCAGCTCGTGGTTTACAAGGTGGTGTAGAACTTGTTTCTAAGATATTTATGCCTATTCTATTAGTTATGTTTCTCCTATTGGCTATAGGATCAAATACATTAGAAGGATCAGCAGAAGGTCTTAAATGGTATTTAAGTCCCGATTTTTCAAAAATTAATTTTCAAGTAGTTCTTTCTGCTCTTGGTCAGATCTTCTTTTCTATAGGAATTGCTCTAACTGCAGGATTTGTATTTGGAAGTTATCTAGATCCTAAGAAGAGTGATATTCCAGGAAGTGTAGGAATAGTAGTATTTTTTGACACTGCAATAGCCATTTTAGCTGGATTTGTAATATTTCCTGCATTATTTGCTTTTAACATAGAACCTAATGCTGGGCCAGGTCTATTATTTGTTACGATGGCATCCTTATTTAAAGAAATACCTTTTGGAATGTTTTTTGGTGGTTTATTCTTTTTTCTCGTATTTATAGCAGGGTTTACTTCTATAATTGGTCTATTAGAGGCAATAATATCAACGATAATGGATTCTATGAATATATCTAGGGTAAAAGCAGTCATTATTACAGTTTCTACTACTTTTATGTTAACTATTCCAAGTGTTTTAGGTTTTGGAGCATGGCAAGATATTCAGCCGTTAGGTTTTAGCTTTTTTGGTTTATTTGATTTTATTTCAGGTAAAATTCTTCTTCCTTTAGGTGGTATTCTTATATCAGTTTATGTTGCCTATATATGGGGTTTTTCAAACTTTATGAGAGAGACTAATGAAGGTGCAGAAAGTCTTAAGGTAACAAAATTATGGGGATTTTTAATGAAATATGTCATTCCTATTATTATATTTATAATTCTTGTTCAGGGTCTCAGGGGAGTTGCTATGGACTAATAAAACTTATGTATTATGGAGAAAATTGATTCATTAAATCAGACTGCTGATTTTCACAAACTTTTTAATCATCCTATTCTTAATGATCCTACTATTCCTGATAAAAAACGTTGTGAGCTTAGGGTAGAACTTATCTCTGAAGAATTGAAGGAGTTACAAGAAGCTATTAAAGAAAATGACTTAGTAGAAATTGCTGATGCTCTTTGTGATATTCAGTATGTTCTTTCTGGTGCTGCCCATGAATTTGGAATGAGTGATAAATTTGTAAAACTTTTTAATGAGGTTCATAGGTCAAATATGAGTAAGGCATGTAAGAATATTGAGGAAGCAGAGGAGACTATTAAGTTTTATCAGGATAAAGGTACGGATTGTTATTATGAAGAAAAAAATGGTATGTATTTAGTGTATAGGCAATCCGATAAAAAAACATTAAAATCTGTGAATTATTCTCCAGCCGATTTAAAAGGAATTTTAGATAATGCCTAAAATAGGCTGTCAGAACATGTATTCTACTCTTAAAAGGGTAATTCTTTGTCCACCAAAAAAAGGAATGTCTCAAGCTAATTTTAGAAAATGGCATTATAATGGACCACTAAATCAACAAAAATTAAATGATAATTTTAAAGAGTTTAAAGACATAATTTATTCGCATGGTTGTGAAGTTATGATGCTTGATTCTGCAGAAAATTTGTTTGATAGTGTATTTCCTCATGATGCATCTCTTGTCACTGATAGAGGAGCAATTATACTTAATATGGGAAAAAAATTGAGGAAAGAAGAAACTAAATATCATAAAAAATTATACGAAGAAAATAATATTCCTATTATAGGATTAATACATTCACCAGGTACAATTGAAGGTGGAGATTGTCTTTGGATAGATGAAAAAACCCTTGTTGTTGGAAGGGGCTTTAGATCAAATGATAGTGGAATAAGTCAGTTACAAGAAATATTAAAAAATGATAAAATCGATGTTATAGGCTATGATTTACCTTATTATTTAGGTCCTAGTGCATGCCTTCACCTTATGTCTGTAATCTCTATTCTTGACGAAAAACTTGCTTTGGTTTATGAAAAATTATTACCTACTGGATTTTGGAGTTTACTTAGAGATCGAGGGTTTGAATGTATTTCAGCTTCTGAAAATGATTTTATAGATAGTAATGGGTTATGTTTGAATGTTCTGGCATTATCACCTAGTAAACTTATCATGGTGGATGGTTTTGATGATACTAGAAAACGTTTGGAAGATGCTGGATGCACCGTAGAAACGTTTGATGGTAGTGAGTTATGTATAAAAGCAGAGGGAGGGCCTACGTGTCTGACAAGGCCAATCTACAGAAGTTAAATGTTTGTGTTGATATTATTTAGATCAGAGAATGATTTTCTAAGCCTATCAATCATTGATTTTTCACCTTCTAGGAGCCATTTTCTAGGATCATAGTATTTTTTATTTGGAAGATCATCTCCATCTGGATTACCTATTTGTTTCTTTAAATATGCTTGATTCTTAGTGTGATAGTCATTAACTCCTTTACAGAATGCCCATTGCATATCTGTATCGAGATTCATTTTTATAACCCCATAATTAATAGCTTCTCTAATTTCTTTTGTAGTGGATCCTGATCCTCCATGGAAAACAAAATTTATTGGATTTGGATCAAGCTTATGTTTGTCTTCAATATACTCTTGAGATTTTTTTAATATTTTTGGTGTAAGCTTAACATTTCCAGGTTTATAAACTCCGTGAACATTTCCAAAAGCAGCTGCAATGGTAAAATTTGGACTTATTTTAATAAGTTTTTCGTAAGCATAATTAACTTCTTCTGGTTGTGTATAAAGCTTTGATGCATCTACATCTGTGTTATCAACTCCATCTTCCTCTCCTCCAGTGATTCCTATTTCAATCTCTATTGTCATACCCATCTTACTCATTCTATCAAAGTAGGTACAACAGATATCTAAATTTTCTTCGATGGATTCTTCAGAGAGGTCAAGCATATGAGAGCTGTATAGTGGAAGACCTTCTTTTTTATAAAATTCTTCACCTTCTTCAAGGAGACCATCAATCCACGGAAGAAGTTTCTTTGCGCAGTGATCGGTATGTAGTATTACTGGAACACCATACTCTTTCGCCATTAAATGTACGTGGTAGGCACCTGATATACAGCCAGAAATTGCTGATTTTTGATTTGTGTTATCGAGTTGTTTACCCGCAAAGAAAGAACCACCACTATTTGAAAATTGAATGATCACAGGAGCATTGAGTTCTTTTGCGGTTTGAAGGACTGCATTCACAGAATTTGTTCCTGCCACATTTACAGCTGGGAGTGCAAATTTATTTTTATTTGCGTAGTCTAATAACTCTGTTACTTCTCCTCCATGAAGTACTCCTGATCTAAATTTCATAGTATATTGTTTTTTTGCAAAGGTAATTATGAAGTTAGAATAACAAACAAATTTTATAAATTATATGCGAATATCTCTTTGGATCTATTGAGCGCATCAAATCGTATTTCTAATTTAATTTGTTCTTCTTCAGGTAGTGCATTTTTTTTACCACATTTTGGATGGTATTTTATGTAATAATAGAAAAATTTTTGTCCTCTATCATAGAGCATTTGGTAGTCTGGTTTTCCGAGAATATTTATTATTTGATTTTGATTGTATCTTAGAAATTTATCTCTGTTTGAGATTATAAGATCAACAAGATTTTTTCTGTCAGATTTACATCCGTATGAATCGTTCTTCCATAGACTGTAATTCATACCTTTAATTTCAGGTGCTTTTTTATTGTAGTAAGAAGCATAATAACCTATTAAAACAGCTATTATAAGAAGGAATAATAGAAGTTTAAAATCGATTTTAAAAAGCATATTTAACTGTTTTATTCGGATTTTTTAATTTTATTTTTATAGCAATATTAA
>JAYZHG010000004.1:0-6750 GCA_036166735.1 Bacteroidota bacterium
GAGGAACGTATAGTATATCAAAAAATGGAAGGTATGCTTTCACATATGGTAATGTTTATAATCCTTCAGATTTGGCAGTAGGATATAATGGATCAAAAAATAGACTTACTGAATTAAATAAAGATTTATTTGATTATAAGGAGCTTGGTAAAGTAGAAGAGGTTTGGTATGAATCTTCCTATGATGGAAGAAAATTACAAGGATGGCTTGTTAAACCACCACATTTTGATTCTAAGAAAAAGTATCCATTAGTTCTAGAAATTCATGGTGGACCATTTGCAAATTATGGATTTAGATTTTCAGCAGAAGTTCAGTTATATGCAAGTAAAGGATATGTGGTGTTATATATAAACCCAAGAGGTAGTACTAGTTATGGTAAAGAATTTGGAAATTTGATACATCATAATTATCCAAGTCAAGATTATGATGATTTAATGTCTGGGGTAGATTATGTGCTTGAAAGAGATTATATAGATAAAGATAATTTGTTTGTTACTGGTGGAAGTGGTGGTGGAGTGCTTAGTTCATGGATTGTTGGTAAGACAGATAGGTTTAATGCTGCGGTGGTAGCAAAACCAGTAATTAATTGGTATAGTTTTGTGCTTTATGCTGATAATGTATCCTTTTTTTATAAGTACTGGTTTCCTGGTCTTCCTTGGGATAACCTTGATCAGTATATGGAACGATCACCGATATCATATGTTGGAAATGTTAAGACACCTACGATGCTGTTGACGGGAGAACAAGATTTTAGAACGCCTATGGCAGAGAGTGAACAGTTTTATGCTGGCTTAAAACTTAATAATGTTGAGTCGATGCTTGTTAGAATTCCTGGAGCAAGTCATGGTATTGCTGCTAGGCCTAGTAATTTAATTGCAAAAGTAAATGCTATTATTGCCTGGTTTGAGAAGTATAAAAAATAAATTTATTTAGTTTTTACTGCTGTTCCATAGGCTAGTAGTTCTGATGCTCCTGCCATCATTACTGATGTCTGAAATCTAACACATATAACAGCATCGGCACCTAAGTTTTCCGCATCTTTAATCATTCTTTGAAGAGCTTCTTCTCTTGCATCGGCCTGTAATCTTGTATATTCTGCCACTTCACCTCCCACAAGATTTTTAAATGCAGCCATAATATCTTTACCTACATTTCTTGTTCTTACTGTACTTCCTCTTGCAATACCCAAAGAATCAGTAATTGTCATTCCTGGGATATTTTCTGTAGTTGAAATTTTCATACTTTTTTTTTAATATTTAAATATATAAAAATCCTATTCAATAAATAATGATAAATATCTTATTTTGAATAATATTCTTTGACATAACCATTGTTTTAGATGAATTTTCTTTTATAAATTTGCACACTTCATTTTCGGGGTGTAGCGTAGCCCGGTTATCGCGCCGCGTTTGGGACGCGGAGGTCGCAGGTTCGAATCCTGCCACCCCGACATCAATTTTTTTTTTTCGTAATATTTTTGATACCTTAACTGGTATAAACCTAAATATTATGAGATTATTCCTATTGTTATTTTTTATTACTTTTTCATTAAATGCTCAAAAGGCGAATTTTAAAGCTGCAGAAAAGTTTAGCCAAAAAAACTTAAGTGAAATGCTTAAGACTACTCGAATTTCACCAAAGTGGTTTCATGAGAGCGATAAGTTTTGGTATTCGTACACGACAACAAATGGCAAACATTTCTATGTTGTTGATCCAATAAAGAAAACAAAAACTAAAATGCTGGATAATCTTGATTTTTCTGCAAAATTATCTGAATTAACTAGAAAGCCGGTAAATCATAATAACCTAGAGTTAGAAGATTTGGAATTAGAGGAGGATAATAAAACACTTACTTTTAGTGTTGATAGCATTGAATATAAGTATAATATCTTATCAAAGAATTTAATTAAGGGAGATTCAGTAAATGAGGAGGAAGATAATGAGTGGGCAAGATATTCACCAGATTCTATCTATATGGTCTTTGCAAAAAATCATAATCTTTTTCTAATGGAAGTTGGCGATGAAGATAGTGTTGAAATTCAATTAACTACTGATGGAGAACGTTGGTTTTCTTATCAGTGGAAGCATGGTGATACAACTACAGATAAAAGATTTAGATCACGGGCTACATGGTTTAAAGATTCAAAGAAATTGTATGTGAATCGTTCAGATGCTAGAAAAGTTGATGATTTGTTTGTGATTAATACCCTTAAAGATCCTAGACCAGAGTTAGAAATATATAAGTATGCTATGCCTGGTGAAAAAAATATTCCTCAGGAAGTGCTTGAAATTTTTGATGTTAATTCTAAGTCTAGAATAGATGTTGATGTTGATAAATTTATTGATCAGTCTATTAATCTTCATTTACCTGGAAAAACTTCAGACAGATTGTACATGACTAGAATGAACAGAACAAGTGATACTTTGGATATTTCATACGTTAATACTTCTGATGGATCAATAAAATCTTTGTTTACTGAAGTAAATCATCCATATTTTAATTGGAACTATAGTCAGCTTGCAGTTATTAATGAAGGTAAGGAATTGATCTACTGGTCTGAAAAGAATGGTTGGGGTCAACTTTATTTGTATGATGGTAATACTGGAAGATTAAAAAATAAAATTACAAATGGAGGTTATTTTATTACTGGAAGAATTCAAGATATTGATACATTAAAGAGAAAAGTTTACTATCAAGCATTTGGAAAAGAAAAAAATGTGGATCCATATTATAGTATGGTATATAGTTCAAATTTTGATGGTTCAGGGATGAAGCTTATAACTTCTGAAAAATACAATCATAGGACTAATTTTTCAGAATCTAGTAAATTTTTTGTTGACAATTTTTCATCGGTGGATCATGTGCCTGAATCTATTCTTAAGGATGCTTTTGGTAATAAGATAATGAATCTTGAGAAGGCTGATTTAAGCCTTTTGGTTCATGCTGGTTGGAAAATGCCTGAAAGATTTAAAGTTAAGGCAGCTGATGGTATAACTGATTTATACGGTGTGATGTATAAGCCTTTTGATTTTGATCCTGAAAAAAAATATCCTATAATTTCTTATGTATATCCTGGCCCACAGGTTGAATCATTTACAAATGATTTTACAGTGTCTGGTAGGTATAATACAGCTCTTGCGCAACTGGGATTTATTGTTGTTAGTATGGGTCATAGGGGAGGAAGTCCTATGCGTTCTAAATACTATCATACTTTTGGTTATCAGAATCTTAGAGATTATGCCTTGGCTGATGATAAGAGATCTTTAGAACAGTTATCTGAGAGGCATTCTTGGATTGACCTTGATAATGTTGGAATATTTGGTCATTCTGGTGGTGGATTTATGTCAACTGCTGCACTTTTATCATACCCTGATTTTTATGATGTAGCTTGTTCTTCAGCTGGTAATCATGATAATAATATCTATAATAAGTGGTGGAGTGAAACTCATAATGGTATTATTGCTGAATACGAAGAAAAGGAAGATGATGAGGGTAATAAAAAGAAAGAACTAAGTTGGGATGCTAAAATTAAGACAAATCAATCTCTTGCAGAGAATTTGAAGGGACATCTATTGCTAACACATGGTAATATTGATAATAACGTACATCCAACTAATACCCTTAGGGTTGCTGATGAACTTATTAAAGCAGGGAAAAGATTTGATATGATGATATTTCCTGGAAAGAGACATGGTTATGGTGATTACAAAAGTTATTATGAAAAAATGATGTGGTATTATTTTTCTGAACATCTTCTTGGCGATTATAGAAATAATGTGGATATAGATCTTCCTGATTCTAAGAATTAGAAAAATAAAAATATTAGTACTACTAATTGGTCGGATATACTTACTATTAAATTATAAAGGGGAACACAGCTTTCCTATTTTTTGGGTAGTCATTAAAAGTATTTTTATACCACTTATGGTGGGACAATGCTCTTGGAACTAAGTTGAAGAATGTCCATAGAAAAAATGCTAATCCTGCAATACTCCAAGTTAGTATGGCAAAGCCTAACCATTCAATAATTTCACCAAAAAAATTGGGACATGAGATGTAGTCAAATAAACCTCCTCTTGGGATGCTATATTGTTTAGTGTCTCTTTTTCGTAGGTTTATAAGGGTAGAATCCGAGACATTGTTTATAAGGAAGCCCAATATAAAAAGCATAAATCCTATAATAAATTGAGGAGTATATATCCATTCTATTGGATAGCTATAATTAATAAATCCAAAGAAATATCCGTTGATATAGCCATTTATTAGATTAAAAATAAAAGCCAGAACAGCTATTAATAAGGGTATTTTTTTCTTTTTTGTTTTTATTCTATTAGGGTATACTATGGTTCTATTGAAGTAGTGAATGATCCATAAAAAAATAAAAAAACTAGTAAGAATAGATTTTTCATTTGTACTTATAAAAAATAATATTGGACAAAGCAGTAGTGCAGGAAGCTCCATTACTATCCATCCTAATTTATTATCAATTAAATATCCCCAGTTATTTGAAGTATGTCTTCCATATGGAGCATTGTATTTTAGAATAAATGGGAATGAAATAATTCCTATAGCTATCCATGAGTAGACAAATAAATTGTAGTCATTCATTGATGCAATCTTTTATTGTTTTATCAAGAGCACTAACACTTAAATTCAATTCTTTTTTTGCTTTTGAATTATCAATATTTTTTGGAAAATTAAGTATGTTTTCAATAGAGTCTTTTGAAAAATTTTCTAGTCCTGGATAAATTTTTCCATTAATTTCAGCTGCTTTTTTTAATAATTTTTTTGGGAAAAAAAATAAAAATGGAATCATCATTTTTACAAAAAATTTTGGAAGAACTATGACAGTGGATTGTTTTTCTTGAAGTTTTCTTATCGAAGTAATTATTTCTTTAAATGATCTCCATTTTCCAGTTACAAGGTAGCTTTCTTTATCTCTTCCTTTTTTGATGGATTGGTATATGCATTTACAAAGATCTTCAACGTCTATAACATCTAGTCCGCCACTTATGTAAAAGGGTAGCTTATTTTGATGTAAGCTCCTTAAAACTTTTCCAAATTTGGAAGGTTTAAAATCATTTTTTCCAACAACACCTGATGGATTTATAGAAACCGTTTCAATGCCGTCAGTTGTAAGAACGAGCTCTTGAGCAAGAGCTTTAGTAACATCATAGCTGCTGCCTTTTTTTACAAGTTCTCTTTTTTCGTCTAGAATTTCATCTGGGGAGTGTCTATTAAAGGCATTAATTGAACTTATGTAAATGAATTTTTTTACATTCATTTTTTTTGAGGCTTTTAAAAGATTATTTGTTCCTGTATAGTTTACGTTATAGACTTCGTCGTATGAGTCAAATCCTATAGATAACATAGCGGCTGAATGAACTATAATTTCACATCCTTTACAAAAAGATTCTAATACATTAGTGTCGTTAAGATCACCATAAAATTTTTGTGCTTTTATATTATCTGTAGAATATGAGTCTTTTCTTATAAGAATGTTTAGGGCATCTCCTTTAGAGAGTGCTTTTTCACAAAAGTTAAATCCTACTAAACCGGATGCTCCAGTAATTCCAATTTTCATTTTGAACTTATTATATTTGAAACAAGTTAAATATTAATACATACTTATGGAAGTAAAAGTTTCTATGTCATACGTCGATGATGAAAAATTTGAAGTTATTAATAGTTCTGGAAATAAACTTCTAATAGATATGTATGCTCAAGAAAAGAAAGAACATCTATCCCCTATGGAGCTTCTTTTATCTGCTGTAACAACATGTGCTGCAGTGGAAATAGTATCTATGATTAAGAAAAGAAGGAGAGATTTTAAAGATATTAAAGCTGAGGCTTCAGGTGTTAGGGCTGAGACAACTCCAAACTATTATAAATCTATAGCCATAAAATATATAATTTATTCTTCTGACTTAACTGATAAAGAAGCTGATAGATTTATAAGTCTAGCTCTAGAAAAATATTGTTCAGTAGGTTCTTCAATTAGGGGAGATACTAAAATTAATCATTCGTTTTTAATTATATAGATGAGCAAAATAGCTTTGTTTTTATTAGTGTTTCTTTCTTATTCTGTAAATGCTCAGATGGTACCTTCTTTTTTAGGAGTTTATGATAAAAAATCTAATAACGCAAGTGATAGTTGGGATACTTCAAATAAAGGATCGTATATTTCTTTATCGAATAATAATTTATCTGCTACAAGTACTTACAGTACACCAAATCACAGTTGGAATTCTGTTTATGGAACTGAAGCAGTAAGTTCAGGAACCAAAACTTGGGAACTAACAGTTGATACCTATTATAATAGTGGTGGTAATTTTTGGGAATTAATTATAGGGGTTGCTTATGATAGATCTAAGGGAAATACATGGTTTCCTAATGGTTGTGTAGGATGGTGCTATATTTCAGAAATTGGAAAGAAAAATAATAGTAGTGGTAGTTGTGGTCAGCAGACTGATTATGGAGCTACTTATGGTCAGGGGGATGTTATAAAGGTTTCTTTAAATATGAGCAATGGAGAATTAAGATTTTATAAAAATGGTACAGACCAAGGTGTTGCTTACACGGTAGATACAAGTAAGACTTGGTATTTAGCTTGCTCAATTGGAAATAATGGTACTAGCGTATCAATTACAGGATAATCTTATATAAATTATAGATTAATTTTTATATAGATGAGAAAAATAGTCTTGTTTTTATTAGTGTTTCTTTCTTATTCTGTAAATGCTCAGATG
>JAYZHG010000005.1:0-3907 GCA_036166735.1 Bacteroidota bacterium
GAAAATTTTTTTAGACAAGGAAGGTTGTATTATAATTCAGAAGAAAAAAAAGACATATTTTCTTTTCCAGAAAAAAAACCTTTAATAATTATCGTAAATCTTGAGAGGCCAGCAATTCTTACTGAAATCAATAATCAATCCAACTCTTTATTAGTAGAGTTTGGTTCTTCTGATGAAGCAATATTAGATATTATTTTTGGAGAGTATAATCCTTCAGGAAAATTACCTTTTGAACTACCATCGTCTTGGGATGCAGTGCTTGAGCAAAAAGAAGATTTACCTTATGATTCAAAAAGACCTCTATATAAATTTGGATATGGATTATCTTATAATGAATTATAATTCATTAATTGAAATGTCTAACCAAGCTGTTCTTTGTAAAATCCAGTCTTTTAAAAAGTTAATTTCTTCATAGTAGGAATTTCCTATAAAACTATTTGGCCAAATATAAATACCAAAAATTTGCCATCTGTTAAAATTTCTATTTGCAGCATCAGTTTCGTTTTTTAATATAGAATAATCCTTATTTACTAAGGATAATATATTTTCATTTGATAAAATATTCGTTCTTAAATCATTCCATCTACTTTTTAATTTATTTACAAAATTTTCATCTTCTAAAAGTTTATCCCACCAAAAAGGAATATTCCAATAATCACCAGGACATCTCTCATTAAATTTATAAGCCCATACATCATATCTATCTCCACCACAATAGTCAGCATTACCAAAAGATAAATTAAAATCCCAAATTGGACCTATTTTTAATTTTTCATCTCTATTTTTGGTTAAAAACGTACTTAATCTATACCCATCAACATTATTAGATAGTTCATTTAGTATAAAAAAATTTATAAATGTATCATCTTCAATGTATTTTTTGTATCCCAATTCTGGATCATTAAAATTATTGCTTAATAAAGCATCTTCAAATAAATCAATGTAATTTGATATGTATTCTTTTTGATTAATATGTATGTCTTTTGGTTTTGGGTATTCATAATTAAATCGCATTTTCTTAACTCCATTAATATCTCCAAAAACATCATATTTTGATTCAAAAGAATTAAAATCTGAATATGATCCATCCTCTTGATCACTTTTGTCAATTTTTATAATGTATCCACCAGTAATTAAATTTTCATCGATATCAGTTTCTGTTAATTTTTCAATATTTATTCTGTTTTTATCTCTTTTAAGTTTTTCCATAAAGACATAGACTCCTTTATAATCATTATTTATAATGAGCTCACAGAATTCTGTTTTAGATGCGTACATACCTATTAAATTTGATAACGAGTATATAAGTTTATTTCTTATTAGTGATTTATCACTAAATGGACCATATAAAATCCAATCTTCTTCTTCTGGAAAACCAATTAATGATACATCTTTATCTTCATAGTTTTCATCCCATGTTTCAAATCCATATGATTTTTTATCAAACATTTGTGATGATTCTCCTCTAATTTCTATTCCTATATTGCCAGCATAGTAAGTAGAATCATCTTTTTTAATTGTTAGTGTAGATGCTATTTTAGGTTCGTCTATAATTTCTTCTCCAAGAGTATTAATAGAAAATTGAAATAAAAGTGAATCACAATTTTCACAATTGTTTGGATTTTCCGGTTCAGGATCAATTATTTCATCAATATTATCAACACTATTACATGAAGATCCAATTATTATGACAACAAAGTATATTAGTATTAATTCTTTTTTCATTATTTATTATTGGTAAGGATAAATTAAATTTAAACTACAATTGATTAAATGAAAATATCTAAAAAAATTTATGCAAGTATATGGAATTCTGATTTAAACGTATTTTCATCTATTATTAAAAAAATAGCTTATATAACTATCGCTATTGGTTTATCATCAATTATTCTTTCGGTTTTTATACTTGAAGGTTTTAAAAAAGAAATTAAAAAAAAGGTGTATAATTTTTCTGGTCACTATGATGTCTCTAGCTATGCTGATGGAATAACTTTTCAAAATTCTCCTATAGAGTTAGATAGAGGACTTTTTTCTAAGTATAGAGAAAATGATAAAATTAAAAATATCTATCCATATATTGTTTCATCAGCTCTTGTTCAAGGGAATTATGAATCCATTGAAGGTGTAATTTTTAAAGGTGTTAATAAAGATTTTTTTGATGAAATTTCAAACAACATTATTTCTTTTAATGAGAGTTTTGACTTGAATTCTAATTTTTCGAAATCTATTTTAATAAGTGGTGAAATAAATAAAAGATTACAATCTAAAATTGGAGATACTTTAACAATTTTTTTTCCGAATTCTCCTCCGGTGTTTAGAAAATTGATTGTTTATGGTATATATGAAACTGGATTGGAGGAAATAGACGATGTTATTATATATGGTGATATTAATATAAATAGAAAAATTTATGGTTGGAATATCTCTAAAGCTAGTGGGTTAAGTATTTTTATTGATAATCCTGATAATATAGATATGTATTTTGATGAAATTAAATCTTTATCAAGCTATGATGAATTTGTTGAAACAATCAATCAAAAATATGTACAGATATTTGATTGGTTAAGCCTTTTGGATAAGAATGTAATTATTTTTTTTATAATAATAATTTTTGTTGCCTCATTCAATATGTTGTCGATTGTTGTAATTTTAATAATGGAAAGAATCAAAATGATAGGAATATTGAAATCATTTGGAGCTAAATCAAGTTTTATTATTTCAATTTTTGCTCGAGTTGGTTTTAGATTAATAGGCATGGGTATTTTTCTTGGAAATGCTTTAGCTTTTACTATTATATTACTACAAAATAAATTTCAATTTTTTAAGCTTAATAGAGACAATTATTATATTGAGAATATACCTTTTGATATAAATTATTTCATGTTATTAAAAATTAATTTATTAGTGATTGGTCTTGTTTTAATATCAATTATTGTACCATTATTTATAATAAATAGGATAAAGGTTATAAATTCTATACAATTTAGTTAGCTCTTATATTTAATAAAAAAGGTTTTTAATTTCATTATTGCTATTCCATAAAATGCTTCACCAAAAATTTTAAATGACATTTTTGATTCTCCTATCTCTCTATCTTTAAAAATAATTGGAATTTCACCTATTTTATACTTTAATTTATATCCAATAAATTTCATTTGTATTTGGAACGCATATCCTTGAAAAGAAATTTTATTTTTTAAAATGCTAGAGAGTGTTTTTTTATTATATCCGTTAAATCCTCCTGTTGAATCATTTACTGGTAAACCGGTTATAATTTTAACATAAATATTAGCAAAAATTGAAAGTAAAAGTCTAGATAATGGCCAGTTTATAACTGTTATACCTTTAATATACCTAGAACCTACTACAATATCTTTATGCCCATTAATAAGTATTTCTCTTAGCTTTATAAGTTCATTAGGATCATGAGATCCATCACAGTCTAATTGGAATATGTAATCATAATTTTGATTTAATGCATTTTTAAAACCTTCTATATATGCAGAGCCAAGTCCATTTTTTTCTTTTCTATTAATTAAGGTGATTTTAGATTTTAATTTTTTTGAATCAATTATTTTATTAACCAGTTTGGCTGTTCCATCTGGAGAGTTATCATCAACAACAATTATATTAAAATTGATGCTTAAATTTTCAATTTTATTTAAGGTATTTTTAATATTACCGATTTCATTATATGTAGGAATAATAACAACGCTATCTGTCATTTTTTGCTTTTTTTTAAAAATATCGATTTTTTTCAAACATAATGTAATAAATATTATGATAATCCTCCTTTTAATTTAATTTCTGTAAGGTCATGAATATTTTAAATGATATTAAACTTGAAATTCAATCTGCTCTTAAAGTAATTTTTGCTTATGAATGTGATTTAGAAAATATCACTTTA
>JAYZHG010000006.1:0-6491 GCA_036166735.1 Bacteroidota bacterium
ATTTATCTATTTTCTATTTCATATGGATACGCTCAAAAAAATTATATCATTCCAGAACCAACAAATATTACTATTCCAAACTCAAAAGAGATAGGATTTAGACTATCTAAAAAAACATCCATAGAATTGAGTGGTATTGATAATTCACGTTCCTTTATTAAAAGCTTTATAAACTATGTTGAAAATGAAACTGGTTTTATTTTAAATACTAAATACAATAAAAAAACAAACATTCTATTTAAAGTTCAAAGTGGAATAAATAACCTTGGAAATGAAGGATATAAAATCATTATTTTACCTAAACAAAGCCTCACTATTGAAGCAAATTCAGAAAACGGTCTTTTTTATGGGATTCAAACATTAAAACAAATAATTCATTACACAAAAAGAAAAAGAGATGATGATGAATTTACTGATTTTGACATTGTCGTGAAAACAGAAGAATATAAAAACTTTAATTCAAAGCAAAGTATTAATGCCGCCAACATAACAACAACTGGATATAAAAGCATAAATGAAACTGGTTATTTCCAAGGATTAGAAAAAACGGAAACAAAAAAATTAAACGCATATGATTTTGCATCAATGATTATAGAAGATACTCCAAGATTTGGGTATAGAGGAATGATGCTTGATGTAAGTAGACATTTTATGCCATTAAGTTTTATAAAAAAATTTATAGACTTAATAGCAATGCATAAAATGAATACTTTTCACTGGCATCTAACAGATGATCAAGGATGGAGAATTGAAATTAAAAAATATCCAAAACTTACATCAATAGGATCTAAAAGAACTGAAACTGTAGCAGGTCATGTATTAAAAAGTCCAGTATCACTAAGAATATGGAAAGATGTTCAAGAGTATGACGGCATTCCCCACGAAGGATATTATACCCAAGAAGAAATAAAAGAAGTTGTAGCATATGCGTCAGAAAGATTTATTACTATAATACCAGAAATTGATTTGCCTGGTCACACATCTTCACTTATTGCTGCTTACCCTGAATATGGATCTTCCGATAAGAATATTGGAGTAAAAACAATTTGGGGAATCCAGGAAGATATTATTAAGCCAAATGAAAATACATTTAATTTTTTAAAAGATGTTTTCACAGAAATTGCTGATTTATTCCCATCCAAATACATACACATAGGAGGAGATGAAGCAAATAAAAAACAATGGATTGAGTCTGAAGAAGTGCAAGAAATAATGAAAAATTTAGAGCTAGAAAACGAAGCTCAACTTCAAAGTTATTTCATTTCAAGAATGGAAAAAATTCTTAACTCACTTGATAAAAAAATAATAGGATGGGATGAAATTATAGAAGGTGGCCTTAATCCAAATGCAACTATCATGTCATGGAGAGGTGTAGAAGGGGGAATAACTGCTGCAAAAGCTGGAAATTATGCTATCATGACTCCAACAAGTCACTGTTATTTTGACTATTACCAAAGAAAATCTAATGATGAACCACTAGCTATCGGTGGTTTTACTCCTCTTCAAAAAGTATATGAGTTCGAACCTATTCCAAAAGAATTAGATTTAAATCAGTCTAGCAAAATACTTGGAGCTCAAGGAAATCTATGGACTGAATTTATAAAAACGCCTGAGCAAGTTGAATATATGACTGTTCCAAGAATGACAGCATTATCAGAAGTTGTCTGGTCAAAAAGAAAAGTTAGAAATTTTAAAGAATTTAAATTGAGATTGAATTTATATAAATATTTTCTAGATTTAGAAAATATCAATTATAGCCCCCATGAATTCAAATAAGTAAATGAGATTACCTGTCAATAATTTAATTGAACTGGATCCAAGATTCAAAGAAGTTATAGAAAAATTTGGAGTTATTGAATTAGAAAAAAAAACTAATCCTTATCAATCATTAGTTAAAGCAATTATTTATCAACAGTTAAGTGGAAAGGCAGCAGGTACAATTTATAATAGGTTTTTAGATTTATACTCTTCAAAACATCCAACTAAATCTCAATTAATAAGCACAGAACTTCATGATTTAAGATCTGTGGGATTATCTAATCGAAAATCAGAATACATAAAAGCAATAGCTAAGTTTTTCACTGAAAATAAAACTTCAATAAAAGATTTTGAAAAAATGTCTGATGAAAAAATTAGAGAGCAACTAATAACAATAAGGGGAATTGGACATTGGACAATTGATATGTTTTTGATGTTTACTTTAAATAGATTGGATGTATTTCCTGTTTTAGATTTGGGTATTAAGAAAGGATTTGCAAAATTTTTTGGATTAAAAAATATGCCTTCAGAAAGTTTTATGAACAAAAAAGCCAATAAATGGAAACCATATCGATCGATTGCAGCACATTACTTTTGGAGTATATCTGATAATTAAAATCCGCTTACTATTTAATTTTTTGTCAAAATTTAACATTAATTTTACATGTATGTGTGGAATAATAGCGTACAAAGGAACAAAGTATGATACTTCAGATATTCTTTTTAAAGGACTTCATCTTTTAGAATATCGTGGATATGACAGTGCTGGAATTGCTCTTATCAAGAATAATCAAATTAAAATTTTTAAAAAAAAGGGAAGAGTAAAAGAAGCTGAAAGACTTTTTAAGAAAAATAAAATTTCATCCAAAATTGGAATTGGCCATACTCGTTGGGCCACTCATGGTGAACCAAATGATATAAACTCACACCCGATTGAGTCTTTCAACAAAAAATTTGCAATTGTTCACAACGGAATAATTGAAAATTATCAAGATCTAAAAAAAATTCTTATAGAAAAAGGATATAAATTTTATACAGAAACCGACACTGAAATTTTAATAAATTTTATCGAATTATGTATTGAAGATTCAAATAATATTGAGGAAGGGCTATCATATGCACTAAGTAAAACTCAAGGAGCTTTTGCAATAGTACTTATTTGTAAAAATAATCCTGAATTAATGTTTGCGGCTAGAAAAGAAAGCCCCTTAGCTTTTGGTAAAAAAAGAAATGAATTTTTTGTGGCATCTGATGCTAATCCTATCATTAAATACACAAATAAAATTATATACTTAGAGAATGATCATATTCTTAAAATTGATTCTGAAGATTTTGAAATATTAGATTACAATCTTAAAAAGGTTAACAAAACTTTTAAAAGTGTAAATCTTAAATTACAAAAAATAGAAATTGGAAAATATGAAAGTTACATGTTAAAAGAGATAATAGAACAACCTTTTTCTCTAAAACAGTCAATGCTTGGAAGAATAAAAAATAAAAATATAATACTTGGTGGAATTCACAAATACGCTAATAAGTTAATTAAATGTAAAAGAATTATACTTATTGGCTGTGGCACATCTTGGCATGCTGGTTTGGTAATAGAATATTTCTTTGAAAAATATTTAAAAGTTCCTGTTGAAGTTGAGTATGCCTCTGAATTTAGATATAAAAATCCTATCATTTATAAAGATGATGTTGTGTTTATAATCTCTCAATCTGGAGAAACGGCAGATTCACTTGAAGCCACAAAAATAGCTAAAGAAAGAGGAGCAACAGTACTAGGAATTGTAAATGCAGTTGGCTCTTCAATTGCTAGAGAAACACATGAAGGATCTTATTTACATGCTGGTCCAGAAATTGGAGTTGCTTCTACAAAAGCATTTACATCTCAACTCCTAGTTTTATTTATGATTGGTCTTAAAGCTGGATATATGAAAGAAAATATATCTAAAAAAAAGTTCCATGAATTAATTACTGAGATAGAGAATCTTCCAAAAAAAATAAAAACAATTTTTAAGAGTCTTAAACATATTGAAAAAATTGCATATTATATGTATGAAAAAAATAACTGCTTATTCATGGGTAGAGGAAATAATTTTCCTGTAGCTCTAGAAGGAGCATTGAAATTAAAAGAAATATCATACATACATACTGAAGGATATCCAGCCGCAGAGCTTAAACATGGTCCAATAGCTCTTATTGATAAAAACATGCCAGCAATTGTACTCTGCACAAAAAGTATGGAGTATAAAAAAATGATAAGTAATATTAAAGAAATAAAATCCAGAAAAGCAATTGTTATAGGTATTATAGATGAAAAAAATATTGAAGTAAAAAATATACTTGACCATCATATTATAGTTCCAACAACAAAAGCTGATTTTTCTCCAATAATAAATATTATACCATTACAATTACTAGCTTATTATATAGCAAAATTGAGAGGTTGTGATGTTGATAAACCTAGAAATCTAGCAAAGTCGGTAACAGTAGAATAGTTATTTAAATAGGGTTTTAATATGTTTACAACATGAAAAAAGTTGGTCTATACTTAATAATCGCCTTTACATTCTATTTAATTGGTCAAGTTATGTGGTTATTTATGATCATACTTGATGAACCACTTTTTGGTAGTAACTATTTAGACGATATAATTATCAACCAAGTATTTACATTATTTGCAATTTTTGGACTAATCACTGGAATAACATTATATAAATTAAATAAATAATTATAAAAAAATCATCTAATATATCATGAAGGGTATTTCTTAATCTCTAAAGTATATTCATACATATGATTTTCAAGAGAAACTTACTATATTAACGTCATGCCTTTAGCAATCATTAGTCTTGGAATACTTTTATTGTTTTTTCTTATCATCGTATTTCGTCTTAATGCTTTTATAGCTTTTATTGTAGTTTCTTTATCCGTTGGAATTGCCCAAGGAATGGAATTAAATTCAGTTGTTACTTCAATCGAAGAAGGTATTGGTAATACAATAGGATTCTTGATTATAATTTTAGCATTAGGAGCAATGCTGGGAAAACAAGTTGCTAATAGTGGAGCAGCTCAAAAAATTACAGAGAAACTAATTGATATTTGTGGTGTAAAAAATACCCAATGGGCAGTAATGATAACAGGATTTATTGTAGGGGTAACAATGTTTTACTCCGTAGGATTTGTCATTTTAGTCCCTTTAGTTTTTAACATTGCAATTATCACACGTCTTCCTCTACTATACATTGGGCTACCCATGTTAGCCGCACTGTCAGTTACACATGGCTACCTACCCCCACACCCTGCTCCTGCAGCCCTTACCATAATGTTTGAAGCAGATATGGGAAAAACACTACTCTATGGTTTAGCTGTAGCCATCCCCGCCATTCTTATTTCTGGACCTGTGCTAACACACTTTATTAAAAAAGTAGATGCTAAGCCTCTAAAAGAATTCTTAGCTACTAAACAATTTAAAAAAGAAGAATTACCTAGCCTTTCTAACAGTCTATTAACAGCTCTTTTTCCTGTATTACTAATTGGTGGTTCAACAATTATTCTCGAATTCATTTCAGAACAAAATAATCTCTATTCATTTATTAAATTCATAGGAAATCCAGTAATAGCTCTACTAATAGCGGTGCTCGTAAGCATATATAGTCTGGGGCTTTCTCGAGGAGAAACAATGAAAAACATCATGCAATCCTTTGCCAAATCCATTTCTGGAATAACCATGATTTTATTAATTATTGCTGGAGCCGGAGCACTAAAACAAATTTTAATTGATAGCGGAGTTAATAATTATATCGGAGGTCTGCTAAGTGAAAGTACACTTTCCCCATTATTATTAGGCTGGTTAATAGCTACTATTTTAAGAGTGTCTATAGGTTCAGCAACTGTAGCAGGACTAACAACCGCTGGAATAGTACTTCCTCTAGTACAAAGCGGAGGAGTTCACCCGGAACTTATGGTGCTAGCTATTGGATCAGGAAGTCTTATGCTTTCACATGTAAATGATGGTGGTTTCTGGTTATTTAAAGAGTATTTTAATTTATCTATCAAAGACACTTTAGCTACTTGGACAGTTATGGAAACGTCCATTGGAATCTCTGGGTTATTAGGAGTATTAATTTTAAACTATATTATATAAAAATGAAAAATTCTGAAACCATTAAAAAACTTGGTCTGATATTTCCTCCCTCACCAAAGCCTTTAGGTGTCTACCGTCCTACCCTAGTAGTTGATCATTTTTTATATGTTTCAGGTCATGGACCCGTTAATAATGATGGATCATTAATCAAAGGAAAAGTTGGTGCAGATTTAGACAGAGAAGAAGGAAAAGCTGCTGCTCGTCAAGTAGGGTTAACCATGCTTTCAACCATAATTAATAATTATGGTGATATCGATAACATAAAAAGAATAATAAAAGTATTAGGAATGGTAAATGCAACTCCAGATTTTAAATGGCACCCATATGTAATTAATGGGTTTAGTGAGCTGATGGTAGAAGTTTTTGGAGAAGAAATGGGCATTGGTGTTCGAAGTGCTGTAGGGATGTCGCTTCCACAAAATATTGCCGTTGAAATTGAAGCTCATTTTGAACTAAAACATTAAATGTATATGAAAGCTAACCTTGAAAATACATGGTACAATGTACATGATGAAAATAAAATTATCACTCCAGGTCTATTAATTTCTCCAGATAAAATAAAAGATAACATTAAAGCTATGAT
>JAYZHG010000007.1:0-5114 GCA_036166735.1 Bacteroidota bacterium
CTGTTTTTGAACCTTCATTAGTATATCCGCCCCAAATACCATTTACATCTATTGTTGGCCTTATACCAATTCTTTCTACAGTACTAAATCCTTTTTCACCAAAAACTTCATTTATATCTATATGAGATTTAAAATCATCCAAATCAAATGGTACTTTATTTATTTCATCTCTATCACCATTTGAAAACTCTTTTACTTTATCATAAAATCCAGGTATTTGAACAATACCATTTTCATTCTTCAATGAGCCAATAATTTTACATAAAACATTTATTGGATTATCAACAGCTCCGCCATATGTGCCTGAATGAAGGTCTCTATTTGGGCCTGTAAGTTCTATTTCCATGTATGATAATCCCCGTAAACCAATTGTAATTGAAGGTGTCTCATTGCTTACTATACTGGTATCAGAAATTACTATAACATCTGCCTTTAATTTTTCTTTATTATTTATAACAAATTTTTCCAAATTATCTGAGCCGCATTCTTCTTCTCCTTCTATCATAAATTTTATATTAAAACTTACATCATTTAATTCATGAAGTGTTTCATAAGCTTTTAAATGCATATACATTTGTCCTTTATCATCACACGCTCCTCTAGCATAGATTTTTTTGTTTTTTATAATTGGTTCAAACGGAGGAGAGTCCCACAGTTCATATGGATCTGCGGGTTGAACATCATAATGACCATAAACCAATATTGTAGGAAAATCTTTGTCTAAAATTTTGTCAGCATAAACAATAGGGTGTCCTTCTGTTTTAATCTTTTCAACATTATCTAATCTTAACAAATTAAATTGTTTAACTAAAAAGTCAGCAGCCTTATCTACTTCTTTGTTGTATGCGGGATCAGCACTAACAGATTCTATTTTTAACAATTCAAATAATTCGTTTAAGAATCTTTCTTTATTATCATTTATAAATTGCTGTATTTTCATGGCACAAATTTATATTAAAATCCATCATCATCATCATCTGTAATTGTTTTAAAAATCTCATCTTCTAAAAATGTATCTGATGGAGATTTTAAATCATATGGCTCTTTAATATTAAAATATTTTAGCCTGAAATTATTAATATAATCTAACGTATATTCCTCATCAACAATCATTAGTGGAATATATTTATCTTTTGTTGCTCCTATTTCAGTTACATCAGAATTATAAGTTTCAATTGATGAATATGTTCGTAAAATTCCACCATCATAATTTAAATATATCCAAAACTCTGGAGCAGGTTGTAAAAAAAGATTAACCTCATAATCATCCTCCGAAAGATATTTGATTTCTAAAAACCCATCAACACTGGCATTGATATCATTACTTCCAATATTGGATAAATTTAATGTTGAAGTATTATACCAAGATTTATATTTAGCAGACCAACGAAACTTAGAGTTTGCTAAAACAAATAAACTATTTAATAATGGGTCTACTAAGCCTAATGGTCGATATTCATTAAGAATTATATTTTCATGTGCAAGAGTTTTTTCATATCCAACAAGATCAGACAGTCGATACAAAACATCTTCTTCATTATCGTGAGCTAATGGTGCTCCCACCGTTTCAATTATTTCGATAAATTCTAATCCTAAATTACTTATAATAGATTTGCGAAGATTAATATCTATAATCATAAACGTTTCAGAAGAAATATTAAAAGAATCCGAATCGACATTTGCAGACATAGAAGAGAAAACACTAAAATTAGGATCATTATCTATCAAATTAACTTTGCCTTCAAAAGATAAATCTCCACTATTAGGAGAATACAATAATGAATTTCCATTGTAAACATCTTCATTTGTTTTATTTTGAGGTTCAATTAAATATTGTTTAGTATAAGAATCGTATGAAAGTTGCCCTGAGGGATTAAAAAAAATAAGGCTTCTTTTTTCAACATCATTAGCAAAAAAATTAAAATATAAACCGTTGTTTCTTTTAGAAATTGAAGAAGTAAAATCATTATCATCCTCAGAAATAGTTAAAGCCAATTCATCACCAGGAATAAAGTATCCAGAATATGGAATTGCCTCCGAGATCTTAAAATTTTTTAATTCCGAAGGAATAATATCACCATTAAATAACAACTGCTCATTATTTGCAACCAATTCTATTTTACCATAAAAACCGAACCCCGGTTCCATTAAAATAGGATTTGATTTGTCTACAATACCGTATGAATAAGTAGATGAAAACATATTGTTATTTTCATTTTCATATGTTTTTAACTCAAATGACGAAAAGGGGATTTCAAAAGTGTCTTCATCAAAATTTATGTATTCGTATATCCCCCTGCCCTCAAATTTAGTTTTAGATATTAATTTTACATCCGCTTTAATAAACTTATGATATTCATTTAATGTATCTAAAATTAAATCAGCATTTTCTAAAGGTGATATTTGAGAATTTTCTAACACTGTAACATTCCCTTTATAAGGAACAATATAAGCATCAGCTATCTGAAGATCAGGAACTTTAGTAAGAAATAATTTTTTTTGCTCTATATCAAAAATCCCTTTTGATGAACTAATAATTAAATTATTAAAATCATTATTTGTTGAATAAAAATTAGACAAATCAATTTCATTAGATAAATTTTCGAAGGTAATTTTTTTGTCTATCCAATCCCATGAAGCAGAAGAAAATGAAGTTGAAAGAGAAGAATATGGTAAAACAAAGTTTTCCAAGTCAAAATAAGTAGTATTTAAATTGAATTTTTTGGTGTTTAGGCTATAATTTAAAGACACCATCTCTGCGGTTAATATTTCTTTTGAATAACCTAAAGGCTTAAGGTTTATACTCGTTTCTTCTGAGGATATTTCAGACATAGAATAACTAAACGCATCAGACTTTAATATAGCTCCGTTTGTTAATACGATTCCTTCGGAAACAACATTTGAAGGAAAAATATACATATCACCATAAATAGATACCTCTTTGTCATACGCAGATATTTTAGAGTTATTTATTGAATCATATTTAACATATAAATAGTCTTCATTAATGTTATTATAGTAGACAAAATCTAAATTATTAAATTCCATCTCTGGAAATTTTTTATTAGATTTTTTCATTTTACCATTACTCATAAATCCTTTATCTAAGTACCCTTGAATAGAGTCTGGAAAAAGTCTGATTTTATCAGAAAAAACTGAAGTGGTTTGATACATAAAATTACCTTTAACATATAGCCCTGAAGAGTCCATTTGTATTCTATTGTTTATTGTTATTTTATTATCATAAGCTGGCAACCCCATATTATCAATCTCTCTAACGAAACCAAAAGAATTGTCAGGCATCGTTATAAGTTTTGCTTCCAAAGGAGATAAAATATTATTTGAATAAAAAACACCATCAAATTCAAACTTAGGTAGACTAGCTTTATCTAAACTATCAATTCTAAATTGAGTGATAGAAAAATAAAAGGCACTATCATATTCTAAACCATATTCTTCCGGCATATCAAAATATACTCTAGTACTTTTATCTGAAATAAAATAAGGATAATTAGCTATTTTTTTCAAAGAAGATTTGTTCTTTGGATGATTAATAAATAAATCTCCTCCGATATTATATAAATAATTATAATTGTCTTTGGCATTAGTTTTGGAAAGTATTTGTAATGTATCTATTTCTAATAACTGAAGTTTGAATAATTTATAATCAAACAACAAATCCACACCTTTAAAATCAAATTTACCCACAGAAATATTTCCCTTGGATTTTATGTTTCTGTTTTTTGACAAAGTAACTATTTTCTCTTTTGGATATATCACAATGTTATTTTTATTACTTAAAATTATTTCTCTAACACCCTCAAAATACATTTGATTTAAAGGTAAATTATATATCAAATTACTAGATGCTTCTGAGAGAGATTCAAAATACATTTCATCGTAATCCGATTTTTTTAAATGAGACAAAAAGTAATGTCTTAATTTTGACAAAACATTAATCATACCGGTCGATGGATCATAAGAAATAAATCCATTTCTCCATAAATTTATAATACCATTTTCTAATTTTTCTGGTTTTCTTTTATAATAATAGGCTAAGTCTAACAAATAAAAATCTTTTCTTTTTTTGCTTTTATAGTAACTATAAACAACCTTTAAAATATTAGTCCCATCTAAATTTGTTAAATCATTAAGATTATTATTAGAAAAATAGTTTCTTGAAGAAACTACTAATGGTCTTTCATTTGGAGCAATTAAAATATTAAATTTCATGTTTTTATCTTCTAATGAATACGTTAAAATATCTGAATTAATTTCTACTTGAAAATAGGTAGAATAGAATGGTGTTTGCCTTAAAGGTCCTTTTAAATTTAAAAGTTCTATTGTTTTTAAATTTAAATCATAATTTAATTCTATCAATGGATGGTATAAAGAATCTTGATTATCATAAAATCCAAAATATGTATTTTCTGAAAATATTTTATCCTGCGTTAAAATAAATTCCTTGGATTTAAATTTTAAAAATTTATTTTGTTCAATTAAAATCTTAAGCTCTGACTCTTCATTCGAAACACTTTTTGTAAAAAATTTGTTTCCACTTATTGAGATGCCTGAAACAAGTCTTGTTTTATTGTTAATTGAAATTATATTATTCGAATTATTAGAAACGAACAAAAACCTATTAATTTGTTTAGAGGTATATTCACTTGGTTTATATTCGAATTCCCCTAATACATTTTTTATATTCTCTGCTCTCAAAACCACATCATTAGAAATAAGCACCCCTGTTTTAATATCAATATTGAAATTATTAAAAGTATATTCAATAAATCCTAAAAAATCTATTTCCTGTAAATGTTGAATTTTTGCTGAATTACCTTCAATCAATCCTAAATCCGGATATAAATTAAAATTAGATCTAGCCATCAAAAAATCATCATTATTAGACTTAAAATTTAATTCAGTATTGTTAAAATGTATAGCTAAAGTGCCAAGAATAGTTCCATCTGAATTATAAAGATTAGAATCTAAAAACTCTTCTATACTTATAGATAAATTTCCCTTATTATATGAAATAATATGTGAAGGCGTGTTGATAATCACTTGATTTTCAAAGACATCTAATAAGGTTTTAAAATACTGACTGTTTTGAT
>JAYZHG010000008.1:0-21819 GCA_036166735.1 Bacteroidota bacterium
AATATTAAATTACTATTTATTTTAGCAAAAAATAAATATAATAGAAATGAAAGAATCAAAAGAAAAATCAAAAGCATTAAATCTAGCAATTGAAAAACTGGAAAAAACATATGGAAAAGGAACTATAATGAAATTAAGTGATGAAAATATTGTCAAAATACCAAGCATACCAACCGGATCACTAAGTTTAGATATTGCACTTGGAATTGGGGGAATACCCAAAGGAAGAGTAGTCGAAATATTTGGACCTGAATCATCAGGAAAAACAACACTTGCCATGCACTGTATTGCTGAGGCACAAAAAAAAGGAGGTATAGCTGCATTTGTAGACGCGGAACATGCATTTGACAAAACCTATGCTGAAAAACTAGGTATAGATACTGAAAATTTGCTTATTTCTCAGCCAGATAATGGAGAACAAGCATTAGAAATAACAGAACATTTAATTAGATCTAATGCCATTGATATAATCGTAATAGATTCTGTAGCTGCACTAGTACCAAGAGGTGAAATAGAAGGAGAAATGGGAGATAGCATGATGGGCCTTCAAGCTAGATTAATGTCACAAGCACTTAGAAAACTAACAGGTGCAATTCATAAATCAGGTTGTGTATGTGTATTCATAAATCAACTAAGGCACAAAATTGGAGTTATGTTTGGCAATCCAGAAACAACAACAGGTGGTAATGCTCTCAAATTCTACTCATCAGTAAGATTAGACATAAGAAGAATTGGACAAATTAAAGATAGTCCTGATAATATTATGGGCAATAGAACAAAAGTAAAAGTTGTAAAAAATAAAGTTGCCCCTCCCTTTAAAGTTGTAGAATTTGATATAATGTACGGCAAAGGAATCTCTAAATCAGGAGAAATACTTGATCTAGGAGTAGAACTAGAGATAATACAAAAATCAGGATCCTGGTTTTCATACAAAGAAGAGAAACTTGGACAGGGAAGAGATTCTGTAAAAACAATACTTGAGGATAATCCAGAACTAATGAGTGAATTAGAGACAAAAATTAAAGAAAAATTAAGTTAACAAATTTTAATTTGATCTTATAGCTTCAACAGGATCCAACCTAGATGCAAAAATAGCTGGAATTAATCCAGCACACACACCAATTATAGTAGATATTGAGATTCCCAGAATTACATTAGTAAGTGAAATTCTTAGATCAAAAGATCCTAAATCAACAAAAGTTATTAAAAAAACAAATATTAGACCAATAACACCTCCTAGTATACTTAAGAAAGAAGACTCAAATAAAAACTGCATCAATATAAAATAATTTTTTGCTCCTAAAGATTTTTGTAAACCAATTATAGGAACCCTCTCCTTCACGGAAACAAACATAATATTTGCAATTCCAAATCCACCTACAAAAATAGAAAAGCTACCTATTACCCAGCCAGCAATACTAATGGTACCAAAAATAGTACTAACAAAACCAGTTAAATATTCGGGCCTATTTATTGCAAAATTTTGATCTTCAGTTGGTTTAAGTCCCCTTCTTGCTCTCAATACACCTGTTAACTCATACTCTAAGTTTTCTAGACCAGGATCTAATTCAGAATTTCCTTTTACAATCAACGCTGCATTTGATCCCTTCTTACCAACTCTATAGATTTTTTTAAAACTATTAAAAGGAACTATTATCTGCCTATCAAAAGAATCTCCTCCAACAAAACTTTCTCCTTCTTCTTCAAAAACACCAATAACTCTAAATTTTACTCCTTTAATTTTAATGTCTTTACCAATAGCATAATCAGGATTTTCAAAAAGATCTTCCATTATTTTATGTCCTATTATAACATAATTTGAACCTAATATCGTTTCATTTTCTGTGTAGTATCTACCTGAAAGAATTTTATAATTCTGAATTTCTTTTGCTTCATAAACAACACCGGTAAGAGATACTTCACTACTACTATTATTAAGATATTTTATTGTTAATCCATCTCTACCCACAAAAATTCCTACCCCTTCTGCATTTTTTAAATTTTCTTTTAAAAAAGCATATTCCTTATAAGTTGGATGAGGTCTTTTCCAAAATTTCCACCATTCATAACCTGGATTATCAAATTCCCAAGGCCATTTCTCAACTCTCAAATTATCTGTACCTAAAAAATCAAGACTATCCTGAATACTATCCTCTAAAGAATCTACTAGAGATAAAACAGCGATAATGGTAAAAATTCCAATTGTAACACCCAATAAAGACAAAAGTGTTCTTATAGGATTTGCTATAATAGCATTAAAAGAAAAAAAAAGACTTTCTAAAATTAACCTTAAAAATAATTTCATATATTAAATTTAAATTATATAAAAACAATTAATTAGCTTTGCGAACTTCAAAAGTAAGCTAATTTATTAAACAAATTAATATGAAACTCTCCGAATTTGATTTTAAACTACCTCTAAATAGAACAGCTCTTCATCCTGCTGAAAATAGGGATGAATCTAGACTAATGGTTGTTCATAAAAAGACTGGAAAAATAGAGCATAAAGTATTTAAAGACATAATTAAATATTTTAATGAAGAAGATGTTCTTATATTAAACGATACTAAAGTATTTCCTGCAAGACTTTATGGGCAAAAAGAAAAAACTGGAGCAAAAATTGAAGTGTTTTTATTGAGAGAACTGAATCCTGAACTTAATTTATGGGATGTTTTAGTTGATCCCGCAAGAAAAATAAGAGTTGGTAATAAATTATATTTTGGTGAAGGCGAATTAGTAGCTGAAGTAATTGACAATACCACATCAAGAGGAAGAACAATAAGATTTATTCCTGAAGATCCAGATAGACATTTCCATGATATAATACACGAATTTGGACAAACACCTCTAACTAAAGAAATAAAAAGAAAAGTTGACAAAAATGATGCAGAAAGATTCCAAACAGTGTACGCCAAAAACATTGGTGCAGTTGCTCCTGCTGCTGCAGGTCTTCATTTCACTCAAATTATACTAAAAAAATTAGAACTGCTAGGTGTTAATATTGCAACAATAACTTCTCATACTAGTTTAGGAACTTTCAAGGATATTGATGTAGAAGATTTAACCAAACATAAGATGGATTCTGAAAATTATTCAATCCCCAAAGAAACATGTAAAGTTGTAAACGAAGCACTAATAAACAATAAAAGAATATTTGCGGTAGGAACTTCTTCAATGAAAACACTCGAAACAGCAGTTTCAGCAAATGATACTTTGAACCCAAATTCTGGGTGGACTGATAAATTTATTTTTCCACCGTATGAATTCAAAATATGTAGTGGAATGATCACCAATTTTCATTCTCCTAAATCCACATTATTAATGATGGCCTCTGCATTTGGAGGATTTGATTTAATAATGAAATGCTATAAATTGGCAGTTAAAGAAAGATATAAATTCCATACATATGGAGATGCTCTACTTATCATATAGTATACCAAAAAATGAAAAAATATCTTATTTTAATGGCAGCTGGTTCAGGAACCAGAATGAATAAAAATATACCAAAACAATTTATTGAAGTTTCAGGAATTCCTATAATAGTATATGCTTATAGGCAATTTAAAAACATTACAAACTTAAAAACCATAATTGTACTTCCAGAAAATAAGTTTGAATATTGGAAAAATTATTTATCAAATATTTTAAAAGAAGAAGACATCAAATATGTAAGAGGAGATAACAAAAGATTTATTTCTGTTAAAAATGGATTAAAAACAATATCTAATAAAGAAGGAATTGTAGCTATTCATGATGGAGTTAGACCACTTATCTCAGAAACATTAATAAAAACATTATATGAAAGTGCAAATAAACTAGGTAATGCAATACCATATACGCCCGTAATCAATACATTAAGAAAATATAAAGCAGAATCAAATCTCTCAGTTAATAGAAATAATTATATTAATATACAAACTCCTCAAGTTTTTAAAATAAAAAATATTCTAAATTCATTTAAATTAATAAAAGGCTCTGATTATACAGATGAATCTTCTGTAATTGAAAAGTCGGGAGAAAAAATAAATTTAATACTAGGAGAAGAAAAAAATATAAAATTAACAAGTGCGTTTGATTTAGAATATTTTAGAAAAATTATTATCTAATATTCATCTTCATTAAAAAAGAAATCATCTTTTGTAGGATAATCAGGCCAAATTTCTTCTATATTTTCAAATGGATGACCATCTTCTTCTAATTCTTGAAGATTTTCAGTGACTTCAGCTGGTGCACCAGTTCTAATTGAAAATTCGATCAATTCATCTTTTGTTGCAGGCCAAGGAGCATCTTCAAGGTGATTAACGAGTTCTAAAGTCCAATACATTGTTTTAAATTTAAAATTTTAGCTAAAAAATGGTTTTAATTTGAGAAAATCAAATAAAATGGAAATTATTTTACTTGTCATAATTATTTGTATTATTTTTTTTTAAGTATACTTTTGCAAACGAAATAAAAATATATGGCAAATCATAAATCATCAATTAAAAGAATCAGGTCCGATGAAGCTAAAAAGCTAAGGAACAAGTATCAACATAAATCAACAAAAACACTCATAAAAAAGTTTCAACAAGAAACAAAAAAAACTGCTGCAAAAAAACTATTGCCAAAAGTTGTATCTATGATTGATAAATTGGTAAAAAATAATATCATTCACAAAAATAAAGCTAGCCACTTAATATCGCAATTAGTAAAGCAAGCTAATGCTTTAAAATAAGCTTTTATAGTCTTTCTAAAAATGAAAAGATTATTAATAACAACCTCAATAATAGTATTATCAATAATATATTATTTCTATTCCATTGAATTGGAAAAAAAGACTTTTATTCAAAATATTAATGATCAAAGAATTGAAAAAAGTGAAGATATGTATAAATCTGAATCATCTCCTTTATTTAATTCTGATTATAAAATAGAATATTTTCCTCCAAATATAGATTTTAAAGTTATTGCTAAAATTAATAGGCTAACAAATAACGACACTATACTATTTGTAACATCTACAGGAACTACTAAAGTGTATTTAAAGTTTGCATTATTAGAATTTAAACTAAAAAGAAAAATTCATAAACTTCCAATATATAAATCCGTTGAACAATCTGATAAAAATGAAATTTTATTGTGCTTTAACGACAAAACTAATGGTATATCTACATATGAAGGTGGTAGATACATAGATATTAGCTTTAAAAACGCACAAAGAATCGAAATAGATTTTAATAAAGCTTACAATCCATTTTGTGTTTACAATGCAGAATACATATGTCCAATTCCTCCAAAAGAAAATTTTATTGATGAAGAAATAACAGCTGGAGAAAAATATATTTAAATTAATAATACTCAAAAGTAATATACATCCCTATTTTCACTAATTTTATTGAATAAAAAAAAATTTATGAAAATTTCTCTTAATTGGCTTAAAGAATTCATAAAAATATCTGAAAATCCTCAGAAAATTGAAGCCATTCTTACAGAAACTGGACTTGAAGTTGATGAAGTAATAAATATAAATCCAGAGACAAAATCATTAGAAAAACTAGTCGTCGGAGAAATAAAATCAATAAAAAATCATAAAAATGCTGATAAATTAAAATTAACAAAGGTAAATATTGGAAAAGAAGATTTATCTATTATTTGTGGAGCAAATAATATTGAAGTTGGTCAAAAAGTAGTAATCGCTAAAATAGGAACTGAAATAAATCATATAAATGGTAAAAAAGTTAAAATCAAAAAAGCAAAAATTAGAGGAATAAATTCTTTAGGAATGATATGTTCAGAAGATGAAATAGGAATAGGCCAATCTCACTCTGGAATAATTATATTGGATCAAAATGCAAAAAATGGTGAGAAAGCAATTAATTACCTTAACTTCAATAAAGACGTAATATTTGATATTTCTCTAACACCTAATAGAGCTGATGCAGCATCTCATCTTGGAGTTGCAAGAGATCTAAAGGCCATTCTAAATAAAGATGTCACACTGCCTGATGTATCTTCTTTTAAAGAGAAAAAAAAATTAGATATTGACATTAAAGTTATAGATGAAGAAGGCTGCCCTAGATATTCAGGATGTGTTATTGACAATGTAAAAATAGGTGAATCTCCATCGTTTATTAAAACCTATTTAATTTCAATAGGATTAAGTCCAATAAATAATGTTGTTGACATTACTAATTATGTACTCCATGGTATTGGTCAACCAATGCATGCTTTTGATTACGATAAAATAAAATCAAAAAAAATACAAATTCAATTTGCAAAAAATGGTGACAAATTTAAAACATTAGATGGTATTGAAAGAAAACTTAATAATGCAGACCTAATGATATGTGACGGTAATAATCCTATATGCATTGCTGGAGTCTTTGGTGGTGAATCTTCTGGAATAACAAATAATACAAAAAGAATATTTTTAGAAAGTGCTTATTTTTCATCATCTCACATAAGAAAATCAAGTTTAAACCATCAATTAAAAACTGATGCATCCTATAGGTTTGAAAGAGGAACTGACCCAAATATTACTGTTTATGCTCTAAAATTAGCATCTATATTAATACAAAAATATTGTTCAGGGGAAGTCTCATCACCAATAATTGATGTTTATAAAAATAAAATAAATGATAATACTTTTAAAATTAGAATCGATAGAATTAATAAATTAATAGGACAAAAAATTGATAAAAATGAAATTCTTAGAATTTTAAATGCTTTAGATATTAAAATTAAAGAAAAAGGAAAAAATATAATTGTTTCAGTACCACCGTACAGAACAGATATAACACGAGAATCAGATATTGTAGAAGAAATCTTAAGAATTTACGGATATAATAAAATAAAAATATCAAATAATAATAGTAGTTCATTTTTATCTAATGAAAGCAATTCTTCTATAATGAACAACTACTTATCAAAAGTAATGAATTTACTAGTCGGAAATGGATTCAATGAAATTACAACTAATTCACTGACTTCATCTAGACATAGAAGCAATAATTTTTGGAATGATGAATTTACCATTGAAATGGTTAATAAATTAAGTGATGAACATGCAATACTCAAACAAAATTTGCTATTTACAGGACTTGAATCTATTAAATACAATATCAATCGAAAACAGAATAACTTAAAATTTTTCGAATTTGATAAAACTTATAATAAAATTGATGGTCAAATTAATGAAAACAGAAAAATTGGAATTTACATGAGTGGATTATCAAATGAAGAGCACTTTAGTTCAAAAAGTAAAATCATATCATTCTTTGATATTTATAATACCATAAATAAAATTATGATTCAAGCGAACATATTAAATTATAAAACAATAGTTAGTAAATCCAAAATATTAGATGAATGTGTAAAATTAGAAATTGATAAAAAAACTATTTGTACTATTGGAAAAGTAAAAAAAGAACTTCTTAATTATTTTGAAATAAATCAAGATGTCTATTTTGCTGAATTAGAATGGAATAATTTTATAAATAACCTTGATAATGATTTAAAATATATAAAAATATCAAAGTATCCAGAAGTTAAAAGAGATCTTTCAATAATATTAGATAAAAAGAAAAGCTATAATGATATTTTAGAGATTATAGGAAAAAATGATAAAATTATAAAAAACATATCTCTATATGACATTTATGAAGGTAACAATATCGGAAAAAATAAAAAAGCTTATGCTCTAAGATTTGTACTCCAAGAAAAAAATAAAACCCTTGATGATAAAATCATAAGTTCTATAATGAATAATTTAATAAAAGAATTTGAGATAAAACTTAATGCTGAGATCAGAAAATAAAATGTCTAATTCATTAAATTCAGAAATACAAACCCTAGAATCTAAACTTAAAATGTTATTATCTAAATTAAATCAGTTAGAATCTGACTATAAAAAAATTAATAAGGATAACACAAAACTTGAAGTTTCTATTGCAATAAAAAATTATCAACTTAAAAAGCAATCTATACAAAGTTCATTTGCAAGTGAAAATTTCAACGGTAATAAAAAAGAAAACCAGATAATCAAAGAAAAAATTGATTCTACAATAATTGAGATTGAAGAACTAATAAATAATTTAAATTAAATGGAAAAATTATCTATTAAAATAATGATTGGAAATCGTGCTTATTCTATGAAAGTACCTATGGAAGAAGAGCAAAAAGTAAGATTAGCAGCAAAAGAACTTAATAAAAAAATAAGTAAAGTGGGAAAAAAAATGAATATTCAAGATCTTCAAGATATTTTAGCAATGATATCCTTTGAACTTACTATAGACGCAAATAAATCAAATTATAAAATTCACGAAAATCATGAAGCTCAAGAAAAAATAAATACACTTATAAAATTAATAGATGAAAAAATAAATTAATTACTCAGGCGTTTTCTCATCAGGCCATTCCTTTTTAAAATTAGCCCAATAATCCTTAATAGTAGATTTAACTTCTTTTCTTAACCAAAGTAAACCAATTAAGTTAGGTACAGTCATTAAAGCGATAGTAATTAATGACACATTCCAAATTATTGTAGTATCAGCGAAAGATGCAATAAAAAAGCCTATTACATAAATTATTCTATAATATATTACAGATCCAGCACCAAAGAGATAAGTCATAGCCCTATCTCCATAATAAGACCAAGCTATTGCAGTACTAAATGCAAACAAAAGCAATCCAATACTAACAATATAATTACCATAATTACCTAAAAACCCCCTATCAAAAGCAATAGCAGTCAAAGGAGCACTATGAACTAATGATTTACCTTCAACAATTATATCGTCCTGAACTTTACCTTCCTGAATATTTAAATTACCATTCAAAAGATTTTTATTATTATCATAGAAAATTACATCTTCAGCTAAAGATCTTGCATGAAGTATAGATAACTCTTCATTTAAAATTCCATTTACAACTTCAATATTTCCAGAAAATTTAACTTCTTCATCAAAAACTTTCCTCTCATCATTTAGAAAATTGAAAAGCCTTGATCTATCAAAAGAATCTTTTTCATCATAAACTTTATTTAATATAATCAAATCAGCTTTTGCAAACGTATTTTGATGTTTTTCACTCCAAACACCTGAAGACAACAATACTAAACCTGTTATTGTACAGATGATAATTGTATCTATAAAAGGTTCTAAAATTGCAACAAGTCCTTCTGATACTGGTTCATTAGTTTTAGCTGAAGCATGAGCTATTGGGGCAGACCCTTGACCAGCTTCATTAGAGTAAAGACCTCTATTAACTCCTCTTGATATTGCAAAAGATATTGAGGCACCTAAAAAGCCACCTACCGCAGCACTACCAGAAAAAACCTCTGCAAAAATTGAAATAAACGATGGAATAATATTTTCATAATTAAATAAAATAACTGAAAATGCTCCTAAAACATAAACAACAGCCATAAATGGAACAAGCTTCTCTGTAATCTTAGCAATTCTTTTAATCCCACCAATAATTACAGCTCCTAATAAAATTGCAAGGATACCTCCAGTAAGCATCTTATTTATCCCAAATGAGGCTAACATAGAATTTGAAATACTATTTATCTGAGGAAGACTTCCTGTACCAAAAGAAGAGAGAACGGTAGCAAATGCAAATAATATACCTACCCATTTTAGATTTACTTTATTTCCAAATAGTCTAAAATCAGCATTTTTCATAAAGTACATTGGACCACCTGACATTGTTCCATCTAATATTTTTTCTCTGTATTTATGTGATAGTGTCACTTCAACAAACTTTGTTGTCATACCTACCATTGCAGTGACCAACATCCAAAAAAGGGCGGCAGGTCCACCTAGATGAATAGCAAAAGCAACTCCTGCAATATTCCCTGTTCCAACAGTTCCAGATAATGCAGTAGTTAATGCCTGAAAATGAGAAGTATCACCTTGATCTCCTTTTTTATCAAACTTACCTCTAACTACTTTTAAAGCAAAAGTAAAATATCTTATTTGGGGAAATTTTAAATATAATGTAAAGAAAATACCAGTACCAAGTAATAATGGAACAAACCAAGAAGAACTTCCCAAGTATTGATCAATAAAAATTAAAAATTCATTAAGTTCCTGCATAATATAAATTTAATTTAAAAGTCTTAAAATCAAATTTTTCCTTCAATGTATTTAAGGATTTTATCTTTATAGGAGTTAGATTTTTTTATAATATTTTCTGCTTCTTTCATAATTCCTTTATCTTCTGACATGCCTTTTAAGTTTATTTTAACATTCAAGTAAGCTCCATAAATAGCTGAATATGTACATAAACAAGCAACACCAGCATCCGATATTGAGTTTGGATTTCCTTCCTTTGCAAGTTTATCTATCAACTCATAAGATGAGTATGATTTTTTCATTACTCTTAATGGAACTTCAGCAGCATAAAGAGAAGATTCATTTATAGAATTTAATCTTATTTTTATTTCTTCTTTAGTATTTTTTGGTAATTTAAATGACTCCATAATTTTATTAAATGCGACAGAATCCTCATCAACTAAATCTAATAAATCATTTCTAATAGAATTAATCTGATCAGCAAGATTACTAAATAAGTCAACCTTATCTTCCCAACCTCTTTTATTTGCTGATAAATTTGCGACCATTGCACCCAAAGATGATGCTAATGTACCTAAATAAGCGGACACTGATCCTCCTCCTGGAGCTGGAGATTCTCTTGTAACTTCATCAGAAAATTCTTTTACTGATAAATCAATCAATTTATTATTGTTTCTCACAATGTTATTCAAATAATATTCTATAATATTTTTTTTAGGATTAAATTCCTTTACTTCATTCAAACCTAACGATTCTATAGCAATACTAATAATATCACTCTCAGGAATGCCAATTGATCTATTTTGTTTCTTTAAAAAATACTTTCCTGCGTCTAACATTGATTTTAAAGGTATAAGCCCAACCAATTCAGATCCTGTTACTCTAGCACCTCTTTTCTCAGCCTTTTTTACAACTTCTTCAAATACAACATGAATTGGAGTTTCAGTAATGTTAGTTAAGTTCATTGAAATTTGAGACACACCAAATTCTTCTATGTACCATCCAATAGCTTTTACATATTTTAATGAGCCCGGTATTGTTTGGGGGTTTCCATCATTATCATATACTATATCTCCAATAACTGGATGTCCTTTTCTTTTTATTCTTCCCTTTTCCCTTACATCAAAAGCTATAGCATTTGCAAGCCTAGTAGATTTAGTATTCAAATTAATATTATAAGCTATTAAAAAGTCTCTTACTCCAAGAGCCAATGCACCAGATTTTTTATTAAAAACTGCAGATCCAAAATCTGGCTTCCAATCTTTATCTAATAGTTTTTCTTTTAGGCCTTCATACTCACCAGATCTAACGGCTGCTAAATTCTTTCTTTTAGAATTTTTTGCAGCATATTCATATAAATAAACAGGTATTTTTAAATTATCAGCTACCATTTTACCTAACTTTTCAGCATATGGAATTAATTCTTCAAAAGATATATTTGATACAGGAATTAATGGACAAACATCAGTTGCCCCAAATCTTGGATGTTCTCCTTTGTGTTTACTCATATCTATTTTTTCAGAAGCAACTTTTATAGCATTATAAGCTGCTCTAACAACAGATTCAGGATCTCCAACAAATGTCATAACAGTTCTATTAGTTGCTTTCCCAGGATCTACATTCAACAAATGAACACCTTTTGAAGCTAAAATTGCTAACGAAATAGAATCTAATATTTCTTTATCATTACCTTCAGAAAAATTTGGTACACATTCAATTATTTGAGTCATATACTATAAAATTAATTTTTATTTCTTATATACTTTTCCCTTTTTACAAATAAATGAAGGCTTAATTTTACCTTGATTATATAATATTTCTCTATAATCCAATACATTAAATCCTATTAAGTCAGCTACTTTGTTTATTTCAATAACTCCCCTATCATTAATTCCTAATGCATTAGCTGATCTAAAAGAAAGTGCTGAAAAAACCTCTGCATTACTTAATTTTTGATTCGAAGCAAGAATTGAAGATTGAGTTAATAAGTCTCCCATAGGAGCAGAACCCGGATTCCAATCAGTTGCAATTGCTAGTTTACATCCATTATCTAACAATTTTCTTACTGGTGCAAAAGGTAATCCTAATCCAAGACTACACCCTGGCAAAACAACTGCCGATGTATCTGAATTTGAAAGATATTTTATTTCTTCATCAGTAATCACTTCTAAATGATCAACACTCATAGCACCAACATCTACTCCTACATGTAATCCTCCACTAGTAAATTGATTAGCATGTACTGTTACATCAAAATCCTTTTCCTTTGCAAATTTTAAATAACTTTTTGACTCTTCCTTTTTAAAAGCACTATTTTCAATAAAAACATCTATTCTATTAGTAAGATTTTCTTTTCTCAAAATTGGAAATAATTCCTTTACAATTAATTTCAAATATTCTTCACTAGAAGTGTTACTATCATTAGGTGGTACATGAGCAGCCAAGCATGTTGCAATCACATCAGAAGGATGATTAAGATTAATTTCATTAATGATTTTTAATAATCTAATTTCCTGATCAAGATCTATACCATAACCACTTTTAATTTCGCAAGTTAAAACCCCTTCAAAAAAATGTCTATCTAATCTAGAAATGGTATTTTTTATTAATTCTTCATCTGATGCTAACCTTGTTTTGTCCATGGTATCATAAATACCTCCCCCTTCTGATAATATTTTTTGATACGAAATACCTGCATTTTTTTTTGAATATTCTATAGATCTGGAACCTGCATAACAAATATGAGTATGGCAATCAATAAAGCCAGGAAGCAATACACATGGAAAATCTATTTCATGAATATTATTACAATGTTTTTTTATTTCATGAAATTTTCCTACACCTATTATTATTTCATTTTCTATCATTACTCCCCCATCATAAATAACAATAAGATCATCGTCTGAGATAGATCCCATAGAAGGTAAATTTGACATTGTCAAAATTTGACTAAATGGTCCAAATAATGTTTTCAATTATTATATCTCTAAATTAAATTTTTTTAAATTATTACTCGCATTATCATAACCAGCATCACTATGTCTTATGATTCCCAAAGCAGGATCATTATGGAGAACCCTTTTAATACAAGATTCGGCACGTTTTGTGCCATCAACTAGTATTACCATTCCAGCATGTTGAGAATAACCCATTCCAACTCCCCCTCCATGATGGAAAGATACCCATGTAGCTCCACCAGCAGTATTTGACATTAAATTTAATAATGGCCAATCAGATACAGCATCAGATCCATCAAGCATCCCTTCTGTTTCTCTATAAGGAGAAGCCACTGATCCACAGTCTAAATGATCTCTTCCAATCACAATTGGTGCAGATATTTGTCCACTTTTAACTAAATCATTAAATATTAAACCAGCTTTTTCTCTTTCTCCCATTCCTAACCAACAAATACGACATGGCAACCCTTGGAATTTAACTTTTTTCTTAGCTTCTTCTAACCATCTAATCATATTTTCATTTTCAGGAAAAGCATCTATCAAAGCCTTATCAGTCGCATAAATATCGTCAGAATTTCCTGATAAAGCCGCCCATCTAAAAGGACCTTTTCCTTCACAAAATAAAGGCCTTATATATTCAGGAACAAAACCATTAAAATGAAATGCGTTTTTTTCACCCCCCTGTTTTGCAAATTCTCTTAAATTATTACCATAATCAAAAGTTATTGATCCCAAAGATTTCATTTTTAACATAAAAGAAACATGTCTAGCCATACTCTTAAGTGACAATTCCTTATATTGAATTGGATCTTTTATTCTTAAATTACTTGCCTCACTTAAACTTAATCCATTAGGAATATATCCATGAACTGGATCATGAGCAGAAGTTTGATCAGTTAAAATATCTGGAATTATATTATCCTCTAGTAATTTTTCTAAGAGATCTCCAATATCACTAACTAAACCAACAGAAATATTTTTTTTGTTTTTCTTTGCATCTAAAATCCAATCTCTAGCTTCATAATAGGAAAAAGTCATTTTATCTATATATTTAGTTGCTAACCTCTTTTCTATTCTAGAAGGATCAATATCAGCACCTAAAAAAGTTGCTCCAGACATTGTAGCTGCAAGTGGCTGTGCACCACCCATACCACCTAACCCTCCAGAAACTAATAATTTACCATATAACGAATTATTAAAATGTCTTTTAGCACAAGAAACAAAAGTCTCATAAGTTCCCTGTAAAATACCTTGAGTACCAATGTATATCCAACTTCCAGCTGTCATTTGTCCAAACATCATCAAACCATCACTTTTTAGCTTTTCAAAATGCTCCCAAGTTGACCATGCCGGAACTAAATTAGAATTCGCAATCAATACCCTAGGAGCCTGTTCATGTGTCCTTACTTTTCCTACTGGTTTTCCGGACTGAACCAGTAAACTTTCATTATTATCAAGTTCAAGTAATAATTCAATAATCTTTTTTACAGAGTCAGTATCTCTAGCTGCTTGTCCAGAACCACCATATACTACTAAATTACTAGGATCTTCAGCAACTTCTTCATTTAAATTATTTAATAACATTCTAAGTGGTGCTTCAGTTTGCCAACTCTTAGCGTTTAATTTAGAACCTACTGGAGCAAAATAATTTGGATGATTAGCATATTTTTTAATAAATGATGATGTATCCATTACATTTACGAGGTTAATTCAACTAATTTTTTTGATTTTATAATTTCTATAGCATTATCTATATCCAAAGTAAAAATTTTATCTTTTTTACAATGATTAATCTTAGAACGAATATAATCATGACATTTATCAATTTTTATACCCGATTTTAAAGGTTTATGAAAATCGAATGCTTGAGCAGAACAAATAAGTTCAATAGCTAATATTTTTTCTAAATTATCTAAAACTCTTAATAATTTAACAGCACCTATTGATCCCATACTAACATGATCTTCTTGTCCAAGCGAAGTAGTTATAGAATCTGCACTTGAAGGAAAACATAAATTTTTATTTTCACTTACCAATGCTGCTGTAGTATACTGCAAAATCATAAAACCAGAATTAATTCCTGTATTATTAACCAATAATTCAGGGACCACATCATTTCCCTTAAGTAATAAATAAATACGTCTATCTGAAATATTACCCAGTTCTGATGCGGCTATAACATTGTAATCAATAGGTATTGCAATAGGCTGACCATGAAAATTACCTCCACTTACAATATTATTTTTATCAACAACAATAGGATTATCAGTAACAGAATTTAATTCTATATTTAAAATATTTTCTAAGTATAAATATGCATCCAAACTTGCACCATGAACCTGCGGTATACATCTTATAGAATATGGATCCTGAACTTTATCACAATCTTTATGTGACTCTAAAATTTCTGAATTATCTAACAATTCTCTCATTTTATTTGATACATTCACAGATCCTCTATACGGTCTCAAATTATTAATGTCTTTATTAAAAGGAGATATTGAACTTAACGTACTCTCTAACGTTATAGCAGAAATAATATTAGCATTCTCAAGACAATTTCTAAACTTATCTAATGCCAAACAGGTGTATGCAGAAATAAATTGCGTTCCATTTATTAAAGCAAGTCCTTCTTTTTCTTTAAGAAAAAACGGTGATTTTTTCTCTTTTTTCAAAACTTTATTAGTCTCTAACTCCTTTCCTTTATACAAAAGTTTTCCTTCTCCAATTAAAGGAAGAAATAAATGAGCTAATGGTGCCAAATCTCCAGATGCACCAACTGATCCTTGAGAAGGGACTATAGGAATTATATCATTTTCTATATGCCAACACATTCTTTGAATAACTGCTAACCTTATACCTGAAAATCCCATGCATAAAGAATGAACTTTAATTATTAACATTAATTTAGAAACTTCAGTTGGTACATTGGGACCTACACCAACAGCATGACTTTTTAATAAATTTTCCTGTAGTAAATTAGAATCTTTATTTGAAATAATTGTGTTGCACAAAGCTCCAAAACCAGTATTTATACCATAAATCATTTGATTAGATTCTAATACACTCTTAATATTTTCTCTAGATGTATTAATTTTTTTTATCTCTTCATTTCCTATTTCACATTTCAATGCATCGTTTGATATTTTCAATGCAGAAACAGAAGTAAGAGTATCTTTTCCATATAAAAATTTCTTTGAAGACATAGTGATATAAAGTTAGTTTTTTTAATAGAATAAACTAATTGAAAAATTCTTTCTTATTCGTTATGAGATTTGTTTAATTCATTTTGTAAAACATTATAGCATTTATTTTTGAACTTCTCTAAATCTCTTTTTGTATATCCTTTTGGAGAAATTGGTGTTTGACAAACTATCTCACAAGGACTCCACGAAATAAAAAATGAACCTTTCATTATTTGATGTGCATCCAGTAAAGAAACAGGAAGAATTGGGATTTGTTTTTCAATAGCCATTATAAAAGCCCCGTCTTTAAAAGGAGCTAATTGAGGAATTTTTTTTGTTTTAATTCCCCCCTCAGGAAAAATTCCCATACTATATCCTTCATCTATAGATTTAAATGATTTTAAATATGTTTGTTTTTTACTTTCCTTATCTTCTCGATCAACCATAATATGAAGATTTTTAAAAATATAGCCTAAAAGAGGAATATTATTAACAGCAATCTTACCAATAAATTTAAATGGAATATTTAATGCAGCAAGAGCTGGTATATCTATAAATGAAAAGTGATTAGAAATTATCACATATTGATTTTTTAAATTTACACCCTTTTCCAGTTTAATTTTTACAGGAATAAAAATAGCAGCAAAGAAAAATCTAGCTAAAACATGATGCAACCAATATGCGGTTTTTTCGAATTTTTTAAACCAAATTCCAAGAATAAAAGGAATAGAAAATATTGCAAAAAGAGATGAAAAAACTATAAGTCCATAAATAGAATATATAAGAGTAAAAATTTTCATAAATTAATTTTTAATCATCGTAAGATAATTAAACCGTATGACAAGAAAAATAGCTGAAAGAGTTAATCCAACAAATAAACCTATCCATATTCCTACAGGACCTAAGTTTAAAATTATTCCAAGAAAATAAGATAATGGAATAGCAAATATCCAATAAGAAATAAACGTAACAAGAGTAGGGATTTTAGTATCTCTTATGCCTCTTAAAACACCTAATCCAACAGCTTGTATGCCATCAGGAATTTGAAATAGTCCAGCAATAATAAGTAAAATGGAAGCTATTTCAATTACAGCTAAATCACTAACATATAACTGAGGTAATAAATTTCTAAAAAGAATAAAAATTAAACCAAAAATAGTCATTAAAATTAAGGCTAAATAAAAATTAGAATGTCCTGATTTTCTAAGCTCTACAATATCACTTTTACCATAATAATAACCCAAAGAAATCATTGCTGCAGAACTTATTCCTGAAGCAATCATATATGTAATACTTGCTAAGTTTAAAGCAATCTGATGCGCAGCTAAAGCATTTGCTCCAATTGAACCAATCATAATTGTTGCCACACTAAAAGCGCCTACTTCAAAAATGTACTGCAATCCAGAAGGAAAACCTATATTGAATATTTTTTTAAAAGAGCTTATATTAAATAATAAATTAACACTCACAATGTATTTACTAAATCTCTTACTCATTAAACAATAGAAAAAAATTAAAATAAACATTAATACTCTACTTATTAATGTAGCATATGCTGCACCAATGATTTCTAAACGAGGAAAACCAAACATTCCAAAAATTAAAATGAAGTTTAATATTATGTTAATAACATTTGAAAAAATTGATATATACATTGCTGGTTTGGTAAAACCCAAACCTTCAATAAATTGTTTAAATGTTTGAAATAAAATTAAAGGAATTAATGATATACAAATTAAATCTAAATAAGGAAAAGTATAGTTAAGTACTTCATTATCCTGCCCCAGATACAAAAGATAATTTTTTAAATTAATCACCAATAAAATCAAAAAGATTGTAAAAATCATATTCATTATTATTCCATGAAAAAAAATTCTAGATATATACTTTTGATTATTATTTGCCGATGAAATTAATGGTGTAATACCATAAGAAAGACCAATACAAAACAGTAAAATAAATCCAAATAATGAATTGGATAACGAAACAGCAGCTAATTGAGTAACTCCTATTTTACCTACCATTATACTATCAACTACACCTACAGTTATATGTCCTAACTGACTAAGCATTATTGGAAATGAAAGAAATAAATTTTTTTTAATATGAGAGCCTATTTTCATCAGATTGCAAATATAAAAAAAGCCCGAGAAATCGGGCTTTTTGAAATGAATCGTTGTTAAAATTCACCTAAACTAATATGATTGTAAAACACTAACCATAACTTGATTCAATTAAACTAAACTATTACTAATTTCTCTTTCCAATCATTTTTTTTCTTTTCGACAATCTCTCAAATATTGCTATTTGATCTTTACTTAAAATCGATTTTATATCATTATCTTTTTTAAATGTCATCTTTTTTATATCAGCTTCAATTTTCGAAATTTCATCAAATAAGTTATCTATCTTTGCTTGATTAAAATTGTCATTCATTTTTTCAAGTTCTAATTCTAAATGTTTCTTTTTTAAAGAATTTTTGAAATTATTGAAAAATTCACGATATTTTTTTTGAATTTTCTGAAACTCATTTCTTTGATTTTCATTTAATCGTAACATTTCCATAGGATTTATTTTAACGTCTTTATTATCCATTCTTTTCTTCAATATTTCCATTCTTTCTCTTCTACCATCGTCCATTTTTTTTCTATCCTGTGAAAATATATTCTGAGAAAAAAAAGAAAACACAATTAGGAGAGTTAATACGATTGATTTTTTCATTTTATTAATTTTGAGTTACTTTATCTATTACAATATATTAGACGACAAGATTCAAAAATAATTGTTCTATTAAATGATATTAATTATTAAAAAATGTTAAAATCTTTTTATCAAGAAAAAATTTATGAAGCAGGATGTGATGAAGTAGGTCGTGGATGTTTAGCAGGTCCAGTAATTGCTGCTGCAGTTATTCTACCAAAGAATTATAAAAACAATAACATAAAAGATTCAAAAAAAATTAGTATAAAAAAAAGAAAACTATTAGAAATAGAAATTAAAAATAATGCTATCGATTGGTCAATTGGAATTGTCAATAATAAAAAAATAGATAAAATAAATGTATTAAATGCATCAATTTTAGCAATGCACAATGCAATAAAAAAATTAAAAATAAAACCTAATTACTTAATTATAGATGGTAATAAATTCAAACCCTACAAAAAAATTAAACATACTTGTATAATTCAAGGTGATAATAAATATCTAAGTATTGCTTCTGCATCAATAATTGCAAAAAACTATAGAGATAATTTTATGTGTAATAAAGCAAAAAAATTTGGAATCTATTCTTGGGAAACTAACTTTGGTTATCCAACTAAAAAACATAAAGAAGCTATAAAAAAATTTGGAATATCAAGCTACCACAGGAAATCATTTAAACTATCTTAATAATAAAATTCATTAAGCATTATATTTGAAAAATATGAATTATAAAAAATTACAAAACGAAAAATATCATATATCTGCTGGTGCCAAAATGGTCCCTTTTGCCGGTTATAATATGCCCATATGGTATACATCTATCGCTGATGAACATAACTGTGTTAGAAATAACGTAGGAATTTTTGACGTTTCTCATATGGGAGAATTTATTGTGAGTGGTATTGAATCAATTAAATTCCTACAAAAAGTAACATCTAATAATATAGAAAAATTAAAAGTTGGAAATGCACAATATTCTAGTCTTACCAATGAAAATGGTGGAATAATTGATGATTTAATTGTCTATTGTCTAAGTATTAATAAATATATGCTCGTTATTAATGCATCCAACATGAAAAAAGATCTTGATTGGCTAGAAAAACAAAATTCATATAAAATTAAAATAGAAAATATATCAAGCAACATTTCTTTACTGGCAGTACAAGGACCGAATGCAAGTTCACTTCTAAATACAATTTCTAACACAGATTTATCAACTATAAAATCTTATAATTTTATAGTTGATAAAATTTCAGACATAAAAAATATTATTATCTCTGCTACAGGATATACAGGTGCTGGTGGATTCGAACTTTATGTAAGTAATAAAAACGCAACAAAATTATGGAATAAAATAATTCAAGTTGGCAAAAAATATAATCTTCAACCAATAGGTTTAGGTGCTCGAGATACTTTAAGATTAGAGATGGGATACTGTCTCCATGGAAGTGATATTAATGATCAAATAAATCCAATAGAAGCTGGATTAGACTGGATATGTAAAAAAAATATAGATTATATTGGTAAAAATGCCATTGATTCGGACAGAGAAAATAATCCCTCAAAAAAATTAATTGGATTTACATTAACAGAGAAAGGGATACCAAGATCAGGATATAAAATATTTAACTCTAACGGAAATGAAATTGGAACTGTTACAAGTGGATCTATATCTCCTTCAACAGCCAAAGCTATTGGTCTAGGTTTTATCAAATTCAATAAAATAGATTACAAAAAATCTATTTTTGTTAAAATAAGAAATAAAAAAATAAAAGGAAAATTATCAAAAACTCCATTTATATGAAAACTATTGAAGTGTGTTTCACTCCTAATAACATTTTAAATTATAAATTATCAAATAAAATAATAGTAGTAATAGATATATTAAGAGCTACAAGTACTATCGTGACACTTTTTTCAAAAAGAGCTACATCAATAACACCAATTGAGACATTAGATGAATGTAAAGAATATAAAAATAAAGGATACATAATTATGGCCGAGAGAATGGGGAAAAAAGTTAAAGGATTTGACTTTGGTAATTCTCCTTCTAAAATTTTAGAAAAAAAATTTAAAAATAAAAAAATTGCAATTGCTACCAGTAATGGAACTAAAACTATATTAAAAACCAGAAAATCAAAAATAACTTTAATTGGTTCTTTCTTAAATCTAAAATCAATAGCAAATTATTTAGATCAACAAAATGATGATATTCTTCTCTTATGTTCCGGATGGCAAGGATCTATTAATTTGGAAGATACTTTATGTGCTGGAGCTATTATTTCATCTATCTCTAATTATACTTCCGAATCAGATTCAACTATAATAGCTAAAAATTTATATGAATCTAATAAAGATGATATTTTTAATATCATGAAAAAATCTTCTCACGCAAAAAGACTATCAAGTAATGATAATTTAATAGATATTAAATTCTGCTCTCAAATTGATAAATATGACTTAATACCATATTTAGATAATGATAAATTAAAATTATTGTAATTTTTTTGGAGTTTATAACTATTTTAACGTAAAATATTAATAGTTAAAAGTATTTTTATAAATGGAAGAAGTTAGTCAAACATTTTCGCTTATTGAAAACAAAAAATTTGATGTTCTCGAATTAAGTACAATTCTTCTAATTCTTGCATCACTATTCTCTATTATCAATTTAAGAATACTAAAACTTCCTATGACCATAGGACTTATGATACTATCCATAGCATTATCTATAAGTGTATTATTAATTGGAAATTTTTTTCAACCTCTGCTAATTCTAGCATTTACTATTACAACAAGTTTTGATTTTAACTTTGTTCTATTGAATGTTATGCTACCATTTTTTTTATTTGCTGGAGCTATTTCAATTAATGTTCATCAATTAAGAAAAGACAAAATCACCATTTTATTACTCGCATC
>JAYZHG010000009.1:0-9369 GCA_036166735.1 Bacteroidota bacterium
AAAAAGTACAGTATAAATAAATTATTATTAAATAGTAGTTTAAAAAATGCTCAAATAGACTATAGTAAAATATTATTTCCTATTACTATAAGAAATTATAGAAAAGGAGAAACATTTGTTCCTTTGGGGATGAATAAAAATAAAAAAATATCTGATTTTTTGTCTGATAATAAGATTTCAAAAATTGATAGAATGAAACAATGTGTTATTCAAGATTCTAATAAAAATATTGTTTGGGTTGTTGGTCATCAAATACATAATTCATATAGAGTAACTAGACAAACGAGAACTGTAATGGATTTACAAATAATTTGATATAAATATTTAATAATTCATCTTTCATTATCTAATTTTGGAAAAAATAATAAAAATGAAAGTAACAGTAGTTGGAGCAGGAAATGTTGGAGCAACATGCGCTGATGTATTAGCATATAAAGAAATTGTTAATAAAATTGTGTTGGTAGATATAAAAGAAGGTTTATCAGAGGGAAAATCTCTTGATATTTTTCAAAAAGCACCTATTAATTTATACGATACTAAAATAATTGGATCAACTAATGATTATTCTAAAACTAAAAATTCTGATGTGGTTGTTATTACTTCAGGTTTACCTAGAAAACCTGGAATGTCTAGGGATGATCTTATTGCAACAAATTCAAAAATCGTAAAGTCTGTAACTGAAAATATTATTAAATATTCCCCTGATTGTATAATAATTGTTGTTTCTAATCCATTAGATGTTATGACTTATCAAGCTCATTTAACATCTCAATTTTCTAGAGAAAGAGTCATGGGTATGGCTGGAATATTAGATACTTCTAGATTTAGAGCTTTTTTAGCTGATGAATTAAATGTATCTCCAAAAGATATTCAATCTTTATTATTGGGCGGTCATGGTGATACTATGGTTCCTTTACCGAGATATACTACTGTTGGTGGAATTCCAGTTGAAGAATTAATAGATCAAAAAAGACTTAAAAAAATAATAGAAAGAACTAAGTATGGGGGAGGTGAACTTGTTAAAATGATGGGAACTTCTGCTTGGTATGCACCGGGAGCGGCTGCTGCTCAAATGGTTGAATCTATTATTAGAGATCAAAGGCGTATTTTTCCAGTTTGTGTTAAACTTGATGGTGAATATGGGATTAATGATTGTTATTTAGGTGTTCCTGTTATTTTAGGATCTAATGGAATAGAAAAGATAATTGAATTAAAACTAAAATCTAGCGAAAAAAAATTACTTGATGAATCAAGAATTCATGTTAAAGAAGTAATGTCAGTTTTAGAAAATCTTTAATTTTTTATGGATTTTGACAAATTAAATAAAAGTAATCTTATAAGTAGAGACTTTAGTTGGTTAAATTTTAATTATAGGGTATTTGATCAGGTAAAAAATGAAAAAAGAAACATACTTGATCGATTAAAGTTTTTATCAATTGTTTCATCAAATTTTGATGAATTTTTTGAAGTTAGAGTAGGTAGTCTTTATAATTACATTGATAACAATAAAAAAAGAATTGATTATTCAGGCTTGAGAGAAATTCCTTTTAAAGAATTTTTACTTGATGAATGTAAAAACTTTTTTAAAGTAAAAAATCAATATTTTCTTAAAAATCTTGTTCCCATTTTAAATAAAGAAAAAATTTACATTTCTTCTTGGGATTTATTTGGAAAAAAAGATCAAAATAAAGTTAAAAAATATTTTAAGAATACAATTTTTCCAATGTTAACTCCAATGGTGTATGATAATTTACATTCTTTTCCTATTTTAATGAATAAAGTTCTAATTTTTGGTGTAGTAACAAAATCAAAAATTTCTACAGATAAAAAGAAAATATCATTTATACAGATTCCTCAAAATTTACCTAGATTTTTTGAATATGAAATTGATGATAAAATCTATTTTATTCCTATTGAAAATATCATTAAAAAATATATTAATAAACTTTTTAGAAATGTGAAGATTATTTCTGTTAGTTTATTTAGATTAATTAGAAATGGTGATTTTACACTTGAAGAATCGGAAGATATTGAAACAAATTTTTTAGAGGAACTCAAACAAAAGTTAAAAGACAGGAAATCGAGTAGAGTTGTTAGAATAGAAATTGAATATAATTTTGACAAATGGTTATTATCACAATTAAAAACCATTTTAAATATAGATCTTTTTAATATTATGAGATTACCTGAAAATGGGTTATTGGATTTTAGTTCTTTAATTCAAATTATTGATTATAATAAATTTGCAGAATTGTTACCTACTTTTCCAAAACCTATACCCTCGTTTGATTTAGAAGGCTTTGAGGATAAAAGTATATTTCAATTACTTTCAAAAAAAGATGTGTTTTTGCATCACCCATATAATTCATTTGATCCTGTAATTAATTTTTTAAATGTTGCCTCTGAAGATCCAAATGTATTGTCTATAAAAATTACTTTATATAGAACCGCTAAAAACTCTAGAGTAATTGATACTTTATTAAAAGCAGCAGAAAATGGAAAACATGTTTCAGTTTTATTTGAAGTTAAGGCCCGATTTGATGAAGAAAATAATATAAAAAATGGATACAGATTAGAAAAAGCAGGTTGTCATGTAATATATGGTATTGGAGGTTTAAAGACACATACAAAATTGCTTTTAGTTGTTAGAAGAGAAGGCCCAAAAGTAAAAAATTATGCTCATTTAGGAACTGGTAATTATAATGAGACAACATCTAAACTTTATACAGATATTGGATTAATGACTTCTAACAAGAGATACACTAAAGATGCTTTAGAATTTTTTAATGTTATCACTGGTCATTCAATAGCAGATGAATATAAAAATTTAATTACTGCTCCAATTTATATGAGAAATAAAATAATAAGTTTAATTGAAGATGAAATTGATCATTCAATAGCAGGTAATGATGCTAAAATTTATATTAAAATTAATTCATTACAAGATAAACATGTAATTAGAAAGTTGTATGAAGCTAGTAATGTTGGAGTAAAGATATTTTTGATTGTTCGAGGAATATGTTGTTTGAGACCAAATAGAAAAAAATTAAGTTCAAATATAAAAGTAATTTCTATAGTGGGTGATTATTTAGAACATAGTAGAATATATTATTTTCATAATTTGGGTAATCCAATTATATATTCTGGAAGTGCTGATGTGATGATTAGAAGTTTTGAAAGAAGAATTGAATCATTATTTAAAATAAATGACGAATTTTTAAAAAAACAAGCTATTACTATTCTAAACTATAATTTAAGAGATAATTGTAATACTTATATCTTAAATGAAGATGGAAGTTATGAAAAAAAACAAATTGATAAATCATTAAAGAAATTTAATATTTTTAAGGAGTTTTATAAATTGACTAAAAATAAAGTTGAAGATTCAATTATTTTATAAATATTGTCATAATTAATAAATAATGTTAAATTCTTTTAGAAATTAATGGAAATGAAACAAAAACTTAAAATGGGTATGGTTGGTGGAGGAATAGGTTCTTTTATTGGGGCAATACATAGGAATGCTGCTTTTCTTGATAATCAAATAGAATTGGTATGTGGTTCATTTAGTAGTAATTATGAAAATTCTATTGATACAGGTAAGGATTTATTTTTAGATCCTAAAAGAATATATAAAAATTATCAAGATATGATAGAAATTGAATCTTCTCTTGATAATTCAGAAAAAATGGATTTTATATCAATTGTTACACCAAATCATTTGCATTTTGATCCCGCTATAAAAGCACTAGAAAAAGGATTCCCAGTAATTATAGATAAGCCTATGACTTATGATTCAAATCAATCTAAAATTTTATCTGATAAAGTAAGTGAAATCAGTATACCATTTGCTGTCACTCATACTTATACAGGTTATCCAATGGTTAAAGAGGCTAAAAATATTATATTATCTGGTAAAATAGGAAAATTAAGGAAAGTAGCTGTAGAATATCCTCAAGGTTGGTTGACAGATTTTTTAGAAGCTTCAGATAACAAACAAGCTGGTTGGAGAACAGATCCTAATAAATCAGGAAAAGCTGGTAGTATGGGAGATATTGGAACACATGCAGCTAATATGGTAGAATATGTTACTGGAAAAAAAATTTTAAAAGTTTTATCTAAAGTAAATATTGTTGTTGAGGGTAGACTTCTAGAGGATGATGGTAATGTATTAATTTCTTTAGAAGATAATATAGAAGGAAATTTAATGACTAGTCAAATTGCCACAGGAGAGGAGAATGATTTAAAAATTAGAGTTTGGGGGGAAAAAGGAGGTATTGAATGGTTTCATTCTAATCCTAATACTATGTTATTAAAATTAAATAATAAACCTAATCAAATATTACGAGCAGGTGTTAATAATTCTTATCTTTCTGACCAGGCAATTGCCCATTGTAGAACTCCTTCAGGTCATCCAGAAGGATTTATTGAAGCATTTGCTAATATTTATAGAAATTTTTCATATTCTGTCTATAATTATAATAAGGGTATTAAAGATGACTCAATCTATGATTTTCCAACAGTAAATGATGGACATAGGGGAATGAAATTTATAGATGCGGTTATTGAATCTTCAAAAAATTCAACTTGGAAAAAAATATAATTATGAAAACAATAAAAGGACCAGCAATTTTTTTAGCTCAGTTTATGGATGATGTTTCCCCATTTAATGAAATTCAAAGTATATGTAAATGGGCATCAAGTCTCGGTTATAAGGGGGTTCAAATTCCAACTTGGGATTCTAGATGTATAAACTTGGAAAAAGTAGCAAATAGTAAAGATTATGCTGATGAGTATAAAGCAAAAATTAATGCTTGTGGAGTTGAAATAACTGAGTTAAGTACTCATCTACAGGGTCAATTAATAGCTGTAAATCCAGTTTATGATAAGATGTTTGATGGTTTTGCTCCAGAAAAGTTTAGAAACAATCCAAAGAAAAGAATGAAGTGGGCAATTAATCAGTTATTATTGGCTGCTCAGGCTAGTAAAAATTTAGGTATTAAAGCCCATGTGACTTTTTCTGGTGCATTGGTGTGGCCTTATGTTTATCCGTGGCCTCAAAGACCAAAAGGGTTGGTCTCAACAGGATTTAATGAATTAGCAAAAAGATGGAAACCTATTTTAGATAAATTCGATGAAAATGGAATCGATTTATGTTATGAAATTCATCCTAATGAGGATCTGCATGATGGAGTAACATTCGAGAGATTTTTAAAAGCTACTGGAAATCATAAAAGAGTTAATATGCTTTATGATCCTAGTCATTTTGTTTTACAACAATTAGATTATATAGAACATATCGATATTTATCATGATTTTATAAAAATGTTTCATGTAAAGGATGCTGAGTTTAATTCAAATGGTAGAGCTGGTGTTTATGGTAGTTATTCAGATTGGGTTGATAGACCGGGTAGATTTAGATCATTAGGTGATGGACAAGTTGATTTTAAATCTATTTTTTCAAAGTTGACTCAGTATGGGTATAATGGATGGGCTGTTTTAGAGTGGGAGTGTTGTATTAAAAGTCCAGCACAAGGAGCAAAAGAAGGATCACATTTTATTTCGAATCATATTATTGAGGTTACAGATAAAACATTTGATGATTTTGCTGATTCAGGATCAGATAAAGATGATTTAAAAAATATTTTGGGTATTGATTAAAGATCTCTTTTTAAACTTAAAAGCTTATTTTTTATTTTAGATAATTTTTGAATAATAGTTGCGTTTGCAATTTTTTCTTTATTCTTTTTTAATGATTTTTTAGCTCCTTCTAGAGTATATCCCTGAATTTTTACTAAAGAATATATCTTTTCTAGATCGGTTATATCTTTATGAGTATATTTTCTTAAACCTTTTTTATTTTTTTTGGGATTTAATGATTCAAATTCATTTTCCCAGAATCTGATAAGAGAAGTTTTAACGTTAATTTTTTTTGCTACTTCTCCAATGTTATAATATTTTTTTGAGATTTCTTTTTCCTTATAAGGCATAAGTTAAAAAGTTGATCCTAGGGCTTGATTTTCTACCGAAGCAAGTTTTAATATTTCTTCATATTGATTTGGTGTTAAATCATTAAAAAAGTAGTTAATAGGATTTACTTTTTTGCCATTTTTAATTACTTCATAATGGAGATGAGGAGCAGTTGATCTACCAGAATTCCCACTATATGCAATAAGTTCACCTCTTTTTACTCTTTGTCCTCTTTTTACATTAAACTTATCTAAATGTGCATATACAGACATATATCCATTTTCATGATCTATATAAATATATTTTCCAAATCCACCAAAAGATGATTTAATAGTTCTTATTTTACCATCTGCAGTTGCATATACTGGATTACCTTTTTGTAATGAAAAATCAAGGCCATAATGCATTCTCCTTACTTTTAGAAAAGGATCAATTCTCATTCCATAACCTGATGCCATTCTTTGTAGATTTTTATTTGAAACTGGTTGAATTGCTGGAATTTTAGCAATCAATTCTTCTTTGTTACTTGCTAAATTTATTAATTCATCATATGATTTTGTTTGGATATACATTTTTCTTTTAAGTTCATCAATTTTTGAATAGGTATTCATGATGATTTCTTCTCTTTCCAGATTACCATTAAGTAGTTCTTTGTATCTATTTACTCCTCCTACACCTGCTTGTCTAATAGTATTTGGAATTGGTTCTGCTTCAAAGATAATTCTATATACATTATCATCTCTTTCTTCAAGATTTTCAAGCATTTTGTTAGCTATGTTAATTTCTTTGCTAAGTATTTCGTAATGAGTTTCAAGTTCTTGGTTTTCTTTTTTTAATGCAATTATTTTTGGAGATTCAAAATAGTTGTCATAAATGTTTAATATTATGAAACTTGAAAACAATACTATTGCTAAAAATCCGATAAAATTTAAAAATATTTTTCTTTTTGGTGTTTTTATCCTTTCAAAATTGCAGGTTTCAGGATTATAATAATATTTAGCTTTTCTCATAATTAGATTAAAATAGCCTAATTTTGTTTTGTGAATTATAGCAAAAATAAAAATATTCATTGAATTAGTTACATAAATGGACACTAAAAAAATTAGAAAATTGTTTTTTGATTTCTTTAAAGCTAAAAAACATGAAATTGTTGATTCTGCTCCTATAACAATTAAAAATGATCCTTCATTAATGTTTACTAATGCAGGAATGAACCAGTTTAAAAACATATTTTTAGGAGATGAAATCCCTAAATGTAAAAGAATAGCTAATACTCAAAAATGCCTTAGAGTAAGTGGAAAACATAATGATTTAGAAGAAGTTGGAATAGATAAATATCATCATACCATGTTTGAAATGTTAGGAAATTGGTCTTTCGGAGACTATTTCAAAGAAAATGCAATTCAATGGGCATGGGATTTACTTGTTAATGTTTATAAGTTGGATGAAAAAAGACTTTATGTATCAATTTTTGGTGGTGATAAAAAAGATAATCTTGAAAAGGATATAGAGTCATATCAGATATGGAATAAGATAATAGATGATGTAAAAATTATAGATGGATCTAAAAAAGATAATTTTTGGGAAATGGGAGAGACAGGTCCATGTGGACCTTGTTCAGAAATTCATATCGATCTTCGTTCTGAAAAGGAAATTAAGAAAATACCAACAAGAAATTTGATTAATAAAGATCATCCGGAAGTTATTGAAATCTGGAATTTGGTTTTTATTGAATTTAATAGATTGTCAAATGGCAAGTTAGTTTTATTACCAAATAAACATGTTGATACTGGTATGGGTTTAGAAAGATTAGCAATGGCAATAAAAGGATTGAAATCTACTTATGATATAGATCTTTTTGATACTATAATTAAATCATTATCAAAAGAATCAAATTATAAGTATGGTGAAAATTCTAAAATTGATATTGCTTTTAGAGTTATAGTTGACCATATCAGAGCAATTGTATTTACAATATCCGATGGAGAAATACCTTCTAATAATAAGTCAGGTTATGTTATCAGAAGAATATTAAGAAGAGCAGTTAGGTATGGGTTTTCATCTTTAAATATTAAAAAACCTTTTCTACATAAGCTCGCTAAAACTGTTGTATTAGAATATGGTAATATTTTTGATAATTTAATAAATCAACAAGATTTTATAGTAAAAGTAATTTTAGAAGAAGAAAAAACATTTTTAAAAACTTTAGACAAGGGTCTTTCTATGATTTCAAATATTAAAAATAAAGCTATTAATGAAAATAAAACTATTTCTGGTAAAATAGCATTTGAATTGTATGATACTTATGGATTTCCTTATGATTTGACAGATTTGATTGCTAAAGAGAATAATTTAAGTGTTGATGAGGATGAATTTAAAATTCAACTTGAACTTCAAAGAAATAGGTCTAGAAATGTTTCTAAAATTATAAAAGAAGATTGGGAAATTATTAGTCAAAAAGGTAATTGTGAATTTGTAGGTTATGGAAAACTTTCTTCTAAATCTAAAATTTTAAAATATAGAAAAATTATTGATAAAGAATTGACTAGTTATCATGTTGTCTTTAATACTACTCCATTTTATTCTGAATCTGGAGGGCAGGTTGGAGATACAGGAAATTTAATTTATGACGGTAAGAAAATTGAAATATTGAATACAATTAAAGAAAATGATCTTATCATTCATCAAATAAATGAATTGCCATCAAACCTAAATGATTCTTATAACTTAGAGGTAAATGCTTTTAGAAGAAGTTTAATATCTAATAATCATTCTGCAACTCATTTACTTCATGCTGCTCTTCAGAAAATTTTAGGTAATCATGTTATACAAAAAGGATCATTGGTTAGTGATAAAGCATTAAGATTTGATTTTTCGCATTTTACTAAAATATCCGATACTGAAATTCGAGATATTCAAAACCTTGTTAATGAGAAAATTAGAAAAAATATTGAAGTAAAGATACTTGAAAATACGCCTATAGAAAAAGCTAAGAAAATGGGTGCTATGGCTTTATTTGGTGAAAAATATGGTAAAAATGTTAGAGTAGTTATAATAGACAACAAATATTCAATTGAATTATGTGGAGGTACTCATGTATCATTTACTTCTGAAATAGGAACATTTAAAGTTATATCTGAATCATCAATTTCTTCTGGCATTAGAAGAATAGAGGCATTAACTTCTGTAGAAGCTGAAAATTATATTATAAATGAGTCTAATGAGATTAAGGAATTAAAATCAATGTTAAAGGCTGGTGATGTTTTATCAGCAGTAAATAGTTTATTATCAAAAAATAAAAAATTAGAAGAAAAAGTTTTAGGGTTTTCAAAAATTAAAAAAAATAATTTAAAAGATGATCTTAAAAAAAATATTTTGATTAAAAATGATACTAATATT
>JAYZHG010000010.1:0-6446 GCA_036166735.1 Bacteroidota bacterium
TCACTAGTATGATTAATCAACCTACAATTAGTGTTGAAGCTACAAAAATTATTATCATCAAAATTTAACGTTTTAGATGGTGATATAAGTGTTACCATAATAAAATAAAATTAGTTATTAATATACGATTAAATTAATAGTATGTTTCTTTTATTAATTTAGGATCTAATAAAATAGGTTTTTGATACCTATCAATATCTTTTGTTATTATTTTAATATTTCTCCATGCTACTTCTTTTCCTTCTTTTTTTTTATCATTTCCTATGCCATGAACTTGTAATCCTATAAACCCTGTATGAGTCATATTATCTATCAAATATGATGCAGGAACATCATTAATCCAGGTTTTTATTGTGTCTCCTATAGCTTCACTTCTATATTTATTCCACTTATTTTTTTTAAATGCTTTTTGAGCTTCAGAATTTCCATTCAATGAATATAACCATCCTCTTCTACCCTCATCATATATTCCGCCACTCCAAGCTCTTTCAGAAGGATCAATTTCAATTTGATAACCATGTACCTTTCCTTCTTTATAAGAATCTATACTATTACTTCTTATTTGAATACCTGAATTTATATTAGAATCTACTTTATATTCTATTTCTAGAATAAAATCATCATAAAATTTTTCAGAACACAAAAAAGTATTTAAAGTATTAAGAACTGAAGTTCCTACAATTGTACCATCCCTAACTTCATATTTTGCATTACCACCAATAACATACCACCCAGTTAAAGTCTTACCATCAAATAATCTGTCCCAAGATTCATTTTTCTCTCCAATTTTATTACAAGAAAATAATCCTATTAAGGATAATACAAATATGTTTTTTATCACAATTAAGGATTTATATTATAATAAGGTCTCCAATAAGTAATTCTTTCATTGTGAACAGCTTTTAAAGCTAAATCAACTGCAATTGCTGTTGATGAACCACTATAAACATTTGACTCTGGTAACTGATTATTTAGTATGCTATCCCTAAAATCAACAAGTGCTTGTTTTGAGGGATCCAATTGCTTATAATCAATAGGAATACCTTTGCCTTCAACCCATGGTTTTGCTGTTGCTCCAGAGACTCCATCAACATTTCCTAATTCTTTTAATGAGTTTCCTTCTGGATATATCCAAGCAGTTTGATAGTCTAAAAGTATTGATCCTTTATCTCCATGAATTTTAATTTGATAGTTACCTAAAGCATTGGAAGTTAAAGAAGTGAATTTAGCTTTTACTCCATTTGAATATTCAAATATTAAATGAACATTATCAAAAGTTTCTCTCCCATCTTTCCAATAATCAATTCCACCAGAACCCATAATTTTTGAAGGATTATCATTAAGCACCCAATTAACAAAATCAATTTGATGAGAGCATAATTCAGCAACCAACCCCCCTGAATATTCTTTATACATTCTCCAGTTTATTAATCTTTCTAAACTTGGGTCAGATACAGGTCTTCTCCAATTACCATTTCTATTCCATTGACACTCAAAATAAGATACTTTTCCAATTTCATTTGAATTTATCATATCCACAACATGAGCGTATAATCTAGAGCTATGATATTGATGACCTGTTTGAAAGATAATATTAGATTTTTTTACCTTTTTAATAAGATTTAAATTATCATATATTCCACGAACCATAGTTTTTTCACAATAGATATGTTTACCTGCATCAATTGCATCACTTGCAATTTGGTAATGAGTTGAAAATGGAGTTGCTATAAGTACTGCGTCTATATCTTTATTTTCTAATAATTTTTTATAATTTTTATATGCAATCGTATTTTTAGGTGATTTTTTAATTCCGTTTTCTAATCTAAAAGGTAAAATATCACAACAAGCAACTACATTAAGATTTTCAATGTCATTTATAAATGGTATCAAACCTCCACCTCTATCACCTGTTCCAATTATTACAATATTTATAGTATTATTAAAATTTAAATTATTAGATAAACTAAAATTATTAACTAAAGGAACAGAAATTGCTGCTGCAATCTTTCCACTATTTCTAATAAAATTTCTTCTATTCATTATACAATCACTAAAATATTACATTAAAGACTTTTTTTTAAAAATATTCCTTTAAATACTTTATTAAAAATTTATTTCAAAAAACTCTCATATATATAATCATGAATTTTTGTTCTAATATTATACTCATAAAGTTTACCATTCTCTCTAGTCTGATAAACCCTATTTGATAAGAAAATATAAATCAAATTATACTCAGGATCTACCCAAACAAATGTACCCGTATATCCCGAGTGCCCATAACTTTTCTTTGAAGAATATTTTGAATACGTACAATCATCTATACTATACTCAGGTAAAGGTTTATCAAAACCTAGTCCCCTATGATACTTACCAGAACAATAATTACACTGAGTGAATAAAGTTATGGTTGAAGAATTAAAAATCTTTTTTCCATTATAATATCCATCATTCAAAAAAGTCTGATAAATAACTCCTAATTCATTAGCTGTTGAAAAAAGTCCAGCATTACCAGAAATCCCATCCATCATTGCAGCACCTTCATCATGAACTACCCCATGAATTTGAGTCATTCTAAAAAAATCATCATTTTCAGTTGGCACAATTTTATTTTTGGGAAATTTTCTTAAAGGATTAAATAATGTTTTATTTAAATCTAAAGATGAATAAATGTCTCCTACAAAATTCTCAAATGAGAATTTAGATAATTTAGATACTATTTCAGGGACTAAATAAAAAAATAATCCAGAATATAAAACAGAATCAGTATCCACAAAATATGTTTCTTTAATATGATTATATATTTCATTTTTGTATTTCTTATACAAATACAAACTATCAGCTAAATTTGTACTATATCTTCTCGAATATTTATTATTAAGTGTTTTTTTCTTAAATTCTCCATCTTCATTTTTTGTGGTTTCATGGAAAGGAATCCATGGCCTAATACCCGTTTTATGTAATAAAAAATCTTTAACTGGAATATTTCCTTTATCAGTTTTTTTAAATGTTTTTAAATAATAGGATAATGGTTTTTCTAAGAAAAATAAATTATTATCATAGAGTTTCATAAGAGAAAGAGTAGATGATGTGATTTTTGTTAATGATGCTATGTCATAAATCGAATTTTCAGAAACTTTAATTAAACTATCATACGTATGAAAACCATAATTCTTATTAAAAATTTTATTTCCATCTTTAATAACTAATATCTGTGCACCTGGAAAAGCTTTTAAAGAAATTGCCTCATTGATTACAGAATCTATTTTACGATTTAATAATTCAAGATTAATTTTATTGATATCATCAATTTCCAGAGTATCATTGTTTTTTTGAAATGAAAAAAATGAATTAGATAATAATAAATTAAGCAATAAAACTTTAATCATAGAGAATTATTTTACAACTAACTTTCCTGTAAAGATTTGATTATCGGTTTCTATCATATAAACATAAACTCCCGATGACAAACTTGAAAGGTTAATACTAGATTTATGAAGTTTTTCATTCAACACATGTTTTCCCGTAGCATCATAAAGATTTATTCTAGACTCTCCATTCAACCCTTTTATGTATAACGTCTTATCTACCATTGGATTAGGATAAAGAATAATAGGTTTTCCCGATTCTAAATCTTCAACACCTACTATAGCACCATTTGTTCCAATATAAATCTGATAATCAAAAGCATTTATTCCTGTAGAATTAAATGTAATAGATTTTTCTGAAGGATTTGTAGAGTTTGCTTTTCCTTTGGATGTCCATTGATCAAACCTATCAGAATTAGTATCTCTTATGAACATTTCAATTCCAGAGGTAGATAAATTTTCAACGCCATTTAAATTTGAAAATTCTATACTCTCAACATTTGAAAAATTAACATTATTTCCATAATTATTAATAATCCAATATTCAGTATCGATTGTATCAGTATTCGGAAGTTTACTTGGGTTAATATCAATTTTACTTACTACAATATCTCCCTCAGGATAAGATCCATTATTAGGAAATTTAATTGATAAATCTGTTTCAGAAAAGTCTTTTACCCCACCCCCATCTACTTTTATTAAAGAGGATTTTCCTGGTCCTACGGGTGCATCAGATATTACCAATTCTCCACCAATTGAATTTAAATTGTGTGAGTTTTTTTTATCATAAACAATTCCATTATCAATATGATTAAATTGATAATAAGCTATTAAATCATCATCGTCTAAATTACTTTTTGTTAGATGTCTTGAAAGACGTATTTCATCATCAGAAAGAGCTCTTTTCCAAAAAGTTACCTCCTCTATCAATCCTTTATAATATCTTTCTCCCCAATTATAATATGAACCAATTAATATCTTATTTAGATCAAAGGGAAGGGTATTAAAATCAAAACTAAAACTAGACTCATTAACATAAAGGTTAATTTTTGATGCAGTTACGGTTATAGCTACAAAAGACCATTCATCAGGTGGAACAATTAAGTTACTATCCCACGACCAAGCTGTTCCATTCCAATGAAATCCTAATGTGTTATTTCCTTCTCTAAAATTTAGCACATTCTTTTCATTACCATCCCCTGATGATAAACTAAAAATACTTGAATAATCAGATTGAATACCATCAGGATATACCCAAGCAGTAAATGAAAACTCTAAAATTGATTGTTCATCTACTGTATTATTGACTAAATATGTATCATCTGTCCATGAATTAAGATAAGCCATCTGAGGATTAGGCTCAGGATCACATAAACTGTTTTCTTCGACAACTATCATGTTAGATATTGTTTTAGTATCGGTTCCATTATCATTTGTTACGGTAAGCGTTACATCATAACTACCAATAGAAGAATAGGTAACTTCAGGATTTCTTACAGTTGTTGATGAAACTGTAGCTGCACCAGGAAAATCCCATTGCCAAGTAGCATTATGATGATTTAAAATAGAAAAATCTTCAAATTGTACTATTCCAATTCCTGTACATTCACTTAACTTTCTCTTAGAAACAAAAGGTTGGGCTTTCGGTTTTGATGATTCATATAAATCCCTTTCCCAGATACCTCTTGAACCAGCAATTCTTATTTTACCATCTCTGTAAAATGGTAGAATTTTAATAGCATGATAATTTTTTGGTAATCCCTTTGAAAAATCTTGCCAATCTGAATGAGAATTATTTTTATACCACACTTTATTTTTAGATGTTATATAAATACCACCATCAGTACCCTCTTGTACTTGTATATTCAATATTCTTTCTCCGTTTAACTTATTAGTAGTTAAATTTTCCCATGAAATTCCAAAATCAGTTGACTTAAATATCTTATTAGTATTATTTCCTGAATGAGTAGTTGCTATATACAATTCATTTTCAATATTTAGTGTGATCCATAAAACATTACTTTCTAAAAATGAAAGAGCAATTTCATCCCAATTGATACCTCCATCTTCTGATTTCCATAATTTACCACCTAAATTTTCTAAATTTTGAGTTAAAAAAATTAAATCTGGATTAGATCGGGAAATTTCTATTGACTCAACTTTATGATTTTTATTATTGCCAAATTCGTTTAATAAATTAAAACTCCCTCCTTCATTAATACTTTTCCAAAGTTTATTTTCATTTCCAACATATAGAGTATTCCAAAATCTAGGATCATAAACAACCTCACTCTTATGGTAATAAGCATAACTTTCATTAGGAAAAATTGAATATTTTGTAATGTTCTCTATATTACCTTTAATATCTTCAGGAATTATTTTCCCGTCTATATCACTATGGTAAACTCTTCGATTTTCTCCTTTATTTACGTAACCAGTAGCTGATTCCCCACCACCTAAGGATAAAAAATTACCAACTCCATAGGTTTGATAATAGGCTGCATTTCCATTATGGTATCTTCCACCTACCAATACATCCTGATTCCATCCTTGATCAAATCCCCAATAATGAGATCCATTTAAACCATAATTTCTAGAATCTACAAAGTCAAGATCACTATTATAATAATCAATTCCACCATCAGAAGCTACCCATGCATCATTTCCATTTATTTCAATCTCTTGAATATCAGGATGTCTATAGCCTGGACCACAATCATCACATCCATATCCTCCCCATCTCCTATAAGATTTACCTCCATCTTCAGACTTAAATAGGTTAAGTGAACCCATCAAAAACTTATTGGGATCAATGTCTGAAACCTCAATATCAAGATCCCAAAATCCTTGATTGTATCCAGTTGAAGTTACTCCAAAATGTGTAAAACACCAGTGATCATCACTATAAGGACCACCAGGTTCATTATCAGGATTACCATCATTATTTCCATCATATGGAGTTGTCCATAATTCTCCTGCATTATCACTTCTATAAATTCCAATAAAATTATTATCATCAATACCATCATCTTCATCACCAAGCAAAACAACATATATTCTATTTGGATCTGCATC
>JAYZHG010000011.1:0-25152 GCA_036166735.1 Bacteroidota bacterium
ACCAACTACAAACTATTACATCGCATTGGAACAAGTGGTAATTTTACTTCAGTAGCAACAGGAGGAAGTGTGAGTGGGGATAACATTACTTTTTCAGGAGTAACTATACACAAAGGATTCTATGTAATAGCGGCAACTGACTCAAGTAATCTATAAAACTAATTCATAATATCACAAGAATTATATTCTGGATCAATATTAATAAACACATCTCCTTTTGCTCTTTCAAACCATAAATCCATTAATTCTACTTGTTTTCTATTAAGAGCAAAATTTCTAAATCTTTGATAATCTTCACTTAAATTTCCCAAATGTGGAGGAATTTTTTCCTTGTATAACAATATTTTATAAGCAGTTGTTCCATCATCAAGCCTTGTTTCTATAGGAACTGAAATTTGACCTATCTCCATAGTATCAATTGTGAAAAAAACCACTGGATCTAGTTCCTCAACAAGAACATTTTCACTACCCATAGCATCAGTAAAATAACCACCAAAAGAAGAAGTAAATTTATCATCTGAATATAACCTTGCAAGGTCTTCAAAAGAAATACTATCAACATTACTAGCTAAATCTGCTAAACTATCTAGATAATTTTTTGCTTGTTTAATGTCTTCTTCAGAAAATGTGGGTTGCAAAAGAATATGTCTTGAACTAAAAAGATTTCCTCTTTTTTCAATTAATTCTATAAGATGAAAACCAAATTTAGTTTCTACAGGCATAGATACTTCACCTGGTTTTAATTTTAAAGCCGCAGCCTCAAACTCAGGTTGAAATGAACCTCTTCCAGCAAATCCTAAATTTCCTCCATTTTGAGCACTTCCTGGATCTTGACTATAAAGAGTCGCTAATATTTCAAAACTTTCTCCATTACTAATTCTATCTCTTATTTTCATAATTTCTTCACGAACTTTTTGTTTTTGTTTTTTCCCAATTTCAGGAATTTTCACAATCTGAGAAACTTTAACCTGAGTAGAAAAATAAGGAACACTATCTTTCGGAATCTCCCCATAAAATTCTTTAACTTCTTCAGGGCTAACACTAATATCTGTTAAAATTTCTTGACGCATTTTTCTAACAACAAGTTGCTCTTTTATATCATCAAATAATTCTTTTTTAAATTCAGCAATTGTTTTATTATAATATTTTTCAATTTCATCTTCTGATCCAATTTGATTAATAATTAGAGCCATTCTAGAATTAAGCTCCTGATTAACTTCTCCATCTTCAACAATTACAGAATCAATTTCAGCTTTTGCAACTAATAACTTATTTGTAATTAAATCCTTAAAAACAGCACATTTAGTATTTCCCGATATTCTTTCTCCCCTTGAAAGAATTTCCAAATAAGTACTTTCAAGTTCTGACTTTAAAACAATATAGTCATCAATCCTACCAATGATTTTATCTAATACTAAACCATTAGAACCTTCTTGTGCATAAATCAAATTCTGAAATCCAATAAAAATAAATAAAAACAAAAGTTTTATATTAAAAAATCTCATAGTCAATACCTTTTTGAGAATTTACAAAAATACTGTCCCGCAATTTATCAAATAATTTTTGTTTTCTTTTATTTAAAATAATAGCATTTATAACATTAGATTCAAATGATAATGGAGAAGTTTCCCCTATTAATCTTTTATCAACAATTTTTAAAAAAAAATAATGATTTTCATCTACATTTTCTACATATGTATTCTTCTTTAAAAATTGAGATTTATCATTTATCAAAAGCAATGGATTATTTAATATGATTTCATCAAGTTTAACCCAAATAGTATCTTCTAAAAATGATTTTTCTGCAAACTGAAAACAATATGATCTAATTTCATTAATATCAGAGTCTGGATATTTTTTTATTTTTTTTCTAAAACTTATAATCTCAGGAGCATCCACTGGAATTTTTGCATAGAGTGCTTTAACTAAATCAAAAGGCAAAACAAAATCTTTAATATTATTTTCATAATACTTATTTAATTCTTCATCGGAAACTAAAAATTCAATATTATTTTGATACATTATTTTTTCATATTCAAACAATATGAGATTATTCTTATATTGTAATACTTGATTTTCAACATTATTAATGTTAATAACATTTTCATATGCTGATTTCAAAAGCAATTGATTTCTTATCCATTGATCAGTTTGTTTTTCAATAACCAATAAACTATCATTTTGTAGAGAAGGAAAAATAATATCTTCAATGTATAAATAATTATTATCTACTCTTGCCAATGGAATTTTATCATTAGTTGTATTGCCATCAAAAAATTTACAAGCAGATACAAATAAAATTATAAGAAAAAAAAAGAAATTTCTAACCATTATTTACAATAATTAATTCTATTATTTTTTTGAATAATTTGGTGCCTCTCTAGTAATAAAAACATCGTGAGGATGACCCTCTATAGAACCAGCTTTTGTTATTTTTACAAACTTAGATTTCTGTAAAGCAGCAATATTATTAGCTCCAACATATCCCATTCCAGCTTTTAATCCTCCTGTTAACTGATAAAGAATTTCAGAAACTTCCCCTTTATATGGAACACGACCCACAATGCCTTCAGGAACTAATTTTTTTGGATCATTTTCATTTTGTTGAAAATATCGATCTCTTGTTCCTGCTTCCATAGCTTCCACTGATCCCATACCCCTGTATGCTTTATATTTTCTTCCTTCATATAAAATTATATCCCCAGGAGCTTCATCTGTACCCGCAAATAATGATCCCACCATAATACTATTTGCTCCTGCCGCCAAACCTTTTACAACATCTCCTGAAAATCTTATTCCTCCATCTGCAATAACAGGAATTCCTGATCCTTTTATAGCCTTTGTTGATTCATAAACCGCTGACAATTGAGGCATTCCAACTCCTGCAATAATTCTAGTTGTACAAATACTTCCAGGACCAACACCAACCTTAATACCATCAGCTCCAGCTTTTACCAATGCTTTGGCTGCTTCCCCAGTTGCTATATTTCCAACAATAAGGTCTATATCAAAATTTTTTTTAATTTTTTTGATTTGATCTATTACTGATTTTGTATGTGCATGAGCAGTATCTATGGCAATCACATCTACACCTGAAGTAATTAATCGTTCTAAACGCTCTTTATAATCATCGGTAACGCCAAGTGCAGCACCAACACGAAGTCTCCCTAAATTATCCTTACATGCATCTGGCATAGATTTATTCTTAAGTATATCCTTATAAGTTATAAGTCCAACTAGTTGTCTTTCCTCAACAATAGGTAACTTCTCAATTTTATGTTTTTTGAGAATTTTTTCAGCCTCATCTAAACCTATTCCTACCTTAGCGGTAATAAGTTTTTTTGTCATTATATCATCTAATTTCATAAATTGATCTTTCTGAAATCTAAGATCTCTATTAGTAACAATTCCAATGAGATTATTAGAAGCATCGATAATTGGAATACCTCCAATTTTATTTTTTTTAACAATCATTTGTGCATCTCCAACTGTTGACTGAGCATCTAAAGTTATAGGATCCTTTATCATTCCGCTCTGTGATCTTTTTACTTGTCTAATTTGTTCTGCTTGATTTCTAATGGTCATATTCTTATGAATAATACCAATTCCTCCTTTTAATGCAATTGCTATTGCAAGTTTATGTTCTGTGACTGTATCCATAGAAGCAGAAACAAAAGGAATATTTAATTTTATGTTTTTTGTAAGTAAAGTAGATACATTAGTATCACCAGGAAATATCTCAGAATAAGCAGGAACCAACAGCACATCATCATAAGTGAGTGCTTCAAGTTGAAATATATTATTTTTTGTCATAGCAAATAAGAGTTTTACCTATTTGCCATGCAAAACTAATACATTATACTTGAGTTAAAAAATTTTGATATATACTTAAAAAATAAAAACAAGTTAAAATGATAGAATACATAGCCGTTGTTTTTGGGATTTTGAGTGTGTGGTATGCTCAAAAAAATAAAGTTCTAGTTTTTCCTACTGGAATAATTAGTGTTTTAATTTATGTGTATTTAACATATGAAAATAAACTATATGCTGATACAGGAATAAATGTTTATTACTTTATTATGAGTGTTTATGGCTGGATTTTATGGACAAGTAAAAACACAAAAATAAAGAAAGAAATTTCTTTCAGTTCAAAACAAGAAAATCTTATATCAGCATCTTTATGTATATTCTTTTTTTTAATAATACAATATGCATTAAACAAAACTGACAGCGATGTTGTGTTTCTAGATAGCATAACTACGGCATTAAGTTTAACTGGAATGCTGCTACTTGCAAGAAGAAAATTAGAAAATTGGATTTATTGGATAATAGCAGATATAATTTATATTCCTTTATATATATATAAAGAACTTTATCCAACAAGTCTTCAATTTTTTATTTTTTTAATTTTAGCAATACTAGGTTATAGAAATTGGAAAAAAGAATTAAAAAAATGAAAAAAATATCTATAATTGGACCAGAATCATCAGGAAAAACCACATTAGCTATTTTTTTATCAAAAATATTACAGGGCATATATGTAAATGAATATGCTAGAGATTATCTAAATAAAAATAAAACCTACACTATCAATGATCTAGACATTTTTGCATTCAAACAAACCGAAATCATTAACATCGCAAGCAAAACAGAAAACGATTTTTTATTTGCTGATACATCAGTTTTTGTCATTGAAATATGGAGTATATTAAAATACAAAAAACTCAGTAAATCAATCAAAACATTATCAGAAAAAGAAAATTTTGATTGTTACTTATTGTGTAAACCTGATATTCCATGGAAATGGGACAAGCAAAGAGAAAACCCAAATGATAGAATTAAAATTTATAATACTTACAAAAATTTATTATCAACAAGAAATTATAATTATACCATAATAAGTGGAAAACTGAATCAAAGAATAAAATCATCTTTAAATTTTATAATACAAATTTTATAATATAATTTCACTTGTAATTGGGGTGCCTAAAATGTCAAGGCTGAGATCACACTCAAAAAACTGATCCAGGTAATGCTGGCGTAGTATGACATAAACAGTTATTTTTTGTTCATCTCAAAACATTAAATCTTATATAGATGAGAATTTTACTTTGTTTTCTACTTATAAATTTGACTGCAAATGCACAACATGATTTTAAAGGTAGAGTTCTTGATAAAAATGGATTAAAAATACAGGGAGCAAATATCAAAGAAAATAATCATAACATAACACACACAGATAATAATGGGGATTTTTATATTTTTTCCAAAAAAAATATTATCACTATAGAAATTACACATGTTGGTTATTTAAAAAAATTTGATACCATTAATATATCAGAGACAAAAGAAAAAAATTTTATAATAGAAGATGGAATTCTTTTAAAAGATCAAATAAAAGTTTTATCAACAAGAGCAAAAGATGATAGCCCATATGCTTATGAAAATCTAACATTATATGAACTAAATAAAAATAATACAGGAAGAGATATTCCGTATTTATTAGATTTTACCCCATCCGTTACCATAACGTCTGATGCTGGTGGTGGAATTGGGTACACTGGAATAAGAATAAGGGGAAGTGATGCAAATAGAATTAATGTTACAATTAATGGTATCCCATACAATGACGCAGAGTCTCATGGTGTTTTTTGGGTAGACTTACCAGATATTGCTTCGTCAACCAATACCATTCAAATTCAAAGAGGAGTCGGACCTTCAACAAATGGTGGAGGTGCATTTGGAGGAACTATAAGTATAAAAACAGGAACCCCATCAGAAAAAGCATACATAAATTATGCAACATCAATAGGTTCATTCAAAACATTTAAAAACACATTGAATCTTAATTCTGGGTTATTCAAACAACATTGGAACTTTACTTTAAGATTATCAAAAATAACCTCTGATGGATATGTTGATAGAGCATTCAGTAACTTATGGTCATACTATGCAGCAGCAACATATTTCACAAAAAAAACATCCTTTCAGTTTATAAATTTTTCTGGAAAAGAAAAAACCTATCAATCTTGGTGGGGAACTCCTGAGGCCAGAGTATTTAATGATATAAATGGAATGCAAAAAGTAATTATTAACAATGGTTTTGATGAAGAACAAAAAGATAATTTATTAAATTCTGGGAGAACATATAACTATTACACTTACGAAAACGAAATTGATAATTATCAACAAGACCACTATCAATTTCATTTTAATCATGATATTTCAAATTCTTCAAATTTACATTTTGCGCTACATTACACTTATGGAAGAGGCTTTTATGAACAATTTAGAAAAAACGATCCTTTATCTAATTATTTTAATGATTATGAGAATATTTATACAAATTTAATTCGAAGAAGATGGTTAGATAATGATTTTTTTGGATTCACATATTCTTATTTTAAACGAACAAAAAAAACAGAATTGACTATTGGTGGAGCATATAACATATACAAAGGAGATCACTTCGGAAAAATTATATCAACTAATATTCCAAATATGGTATTTAATAATCCATACTACTTTTCAAAGTCTGATAAAAAAGACGGCAATATTTTTATTAAATACGATTGGAGCCTAAACTATAAATTCAAATTATTTGCTGATATGCAAATCAGAAATTATTCCCATAACAGTGATGGTTCAGATAACGATAGATCAGTAATTGATTTTGATTCTAAAAACATTTTTTTTAATCCTAAAATAGGATTTAATTTAAAATTAAATCCTAAATCAAACATTTATAGTTCTATTTCTGTCGCAAATAGAGAGCCCATTAGAATTGATTTTTTAGATTCTTACGAAAAACCCAAACATGAAACTTTATATGATTTCGAGTTTGGATACAATATTAATTATAACCTTGGTTTTTTTAAAACAAATCTTTACTGGATGGAATATAAAAATCAACTAATTACAACAGGTGAATTAAATGACGTAGGTGGCTACATAAGAACAAACGCAAAAAAAAGCAGAAGAGTTGGTGTTGAAATTTTAAATCAAATTATTATAAAAAAATTTAATATTTCATCTTCTCTCACACTATCAAAAAACTTTGTGTATGATTTTAATGAAATTCTCTATGACTACGGTAATGATTTTAATCAATACAACATAATAAAAAACACATATTTAAAATCCAATATTGCATTTTCACCAGAAATTATTAGTTATAATAAAATTGAGTATAAAGTCTTAAAAAACTTTACAATGTCATTTAAAACAAAATATGTGGGAAAACAATACTTAGACAATACCTCAAATAAAAACAGATCTATAAATTCATATTTAATTAATTCACTGGATGTTGAGACAAGAGTAAATGCTAAGTGTCTTAAAAGATTATTTATAAAATTTTCAATAAATAATATATTTAATAAAATGTACTCAAGTAATGGGTATACTTTTGGATACTATGCTGGTACAGATTATGAAGTAAGAGAAAATTATCTTTATCCTCAAGCTGGAAGAAACTATATGTTTAGTTTAAATGTCAAAATTTGATAATTAAAAATCGAAATTTTCTATTCAGATCTTTAACAAAAGAGTATGATAAATTGGCATCACGAACGTATTTACACAAATCAGAATAATACTTATCATTAATTTCAAAATAAATTTTCCCATTATTATTAATATGCTTTTTAGAAAATTTGATAATTATTTTATAATAGTATATAGGATCATCATTTACAAACAATGCTGATTTAGGTTCAAATTTTTTAACATTTTCATCCACACAATCAATGTCTTCAATCGGTATATATGGAGGATTGCTTACAATTAAATCAAATTTGATATCTGGCTTATACTCCTCTATCTTCTTTTGAATAAAAGTAACATTCGCTCCAACATCAATATTATTGTTTTTTGCAATAATTATGGCTTTTTCTGAAACATCTAAACCTATAACTTTTGATTTTACATTTTTATCTAAAGTGATTGCAATGCATCCTGAACCTGAGCCTATATCAAGTATCGTTTTAATTTTTTCTGTGGATTCATTTTTAATAATCATATCTACTAATTCTTCAGTTTCTGGCCTTGGAATAAGCACATCTTGATCAACATAAAACAGATTATTATAAAAAAATTCTTTATTTAAAACATGTTGAATAGGAATTCCCTTTGATATTTTATTTAAATCAGATATAATTTCTTCTTCTATAAATTTATTCCACGAAATAAATTTATCAATTAGAAGATCCGTATTTGAAGCATTAAATTTTAGATATAAATATTTTTGAATTATGTTTATAGCTTCTTGTTTAGAATAATTTTCTACAAGATCAAGTAATTTTTTATAAAGTTTTTTTAAACTTATTTTAGACATTACTCAAAAATAAATGAATAATAAACATAAAAAATATATTAACAGAGCATTTTATCTTGCACAAAAAGGAATGGGTTCTGTCGCGCCAAATCCTATGGTTGGGTGTGTAATTGTTAAAAACGAAAACATTATAGGTGAAGGATATCATAAAAAATTTGGAAAAAATCATGCTGAAATAAATGCAATAAAAAGTGTTAAAAACAAAAAAATAATAAAAGGTAGTTCAATCTACATTACACTTGAACCATGTAGCCACCATGGAAAAACACCTCCCTGTGTAGATAAGATAATTAATTATAAACCAAAAGAAGTTATTATTTCAAATAAAGACCCAAACCCAAAAATTAATGGAAAAGGAATAAAAAAGTTAAAAGAAAATAATATAAATGTAATTGAAGGAATTCATGGTGCTATAGGAACAGAATTAAATAAAAGATTTTTTTTAAATCAAAAACACAAAATACCATACGTTATTTTAAAGTGGGCGAAAACAAAAGATAATTTTATTGCCAAAACAAATGGAGAATCAAAATGGATTTCAAATGATGTATCGAGAACTTTAGTTCACAAATGGAGATCTGAAGAATCTGGAATATTAATAGGTGTGCAAACCGCCATTAAAGACAATCCGCAATTAACTGTTAGAAGATGGAAAGGTAAAAATCCAATTAGAATAATTATTGATCCAAATAATAGATTACAAAATACAGCAAAAGTATTAAAAGAAAAACCTGTTACTTTAATTTATAATACAACAACCACAAAAAAAAGGAGGAGTAATTTCTTTATAAAAATACATCCCTTTTCGATTCATAACATTATACAAGACATTTATAAAAAAGGAATAAGTAGTATAATGGTAGAGGGGGGAACAAAAACTATAAATTATTTTATAGCTTCAAATTTATGGCATGAAGCACGTCTTTTTATTTCTAATAAAAAATTTAAAAAAGGTATTTCTGCTCCTAATCTTAATTATGAAAATGTTAATAAAGAAAATATAAGTGGAGATGAATTACACATAATAAATAATAATGAACAATTTTAAAAAACCAAATCTTGGATCATTAGAAGCTAATTACAAAACATTAGTAACTCAAATTGATCATCTAATAGAAGAAGAAAATGATATTACTGCCATACTATCAAACGTTTCCTCTGCATTACAAGAGACTTTTAATTTTTTATGGGTTGGATTCTATCTTATAAAAAATAAAGAATTAGTCTTAGGCCCTTTCCAGGGTCCAGTTGCATGTTTTAGAATTAAAAAAAATGAAGGGGTTTGTGGGTATTGTTGGAAAGAAAAAAAAACAGTTATTGTTTCTGATGTAAACAAATTTCCAGGACATATAGCATGTAGCTCTCAATCTAAGTCCGAAATAGTTGTCCCTATTTTTAAAAATAATAATGTTTTTGGTGTTTTAGATGTTGACAGCAAATCCCTCAATCAATTTAACATTATTGACAAAATATATCTTGAAAAGATTGTAAGATCAATCGAAAAAAAATTAATTTAAGCTACCAATCTCAGTAACACCACCAACTGCTTTATCTCCTTTTTTTACTGTTACATTAAAGTTTAAAGGAAGATAAATATCAGCCCTAGATCCAAATTTAATAAATCCTAACTCTTCAGATTGTTTAACTTGATCTTTAACTTTTGTGTAATTAACAATTCTTCTAGCAACCATCCCAGCAATTTGTCTAACTAATAAAGTAATTTTTTTGTTTTCAATAACGGTTGTTGTTCTCTCATTTAATATGCTAGATTTTGGATGCCACGCAACCAAGTATTTTCCTTGATGGTATCGATAATACTTTACAGTTCCAGAAATAGGATTTCTGTTTATATGGACATCAAAAGGTGACATAAAAATAGATATAAGTAATTTTTTTTCTCCAAAATATTCATCTTCATAAGCTTCTTCAATATTAACAACTTTACCATTTGCTGGAGATATAACCTTACTATTATCAATTGTCTTTATAATTTCAGGATTTCTAAAAAATTGAAGAAAAAAAAGAAATATAAAAACAGATACTAATAAAATAATATTTAGATAAAATCCATCAATACTAGAAAACTGGGAAGCAATATTTATACCTAATAAAAGGATTAATAAAACTGATAAAAAAGAATATCCCTCTCTATGAATTCTTTTCATTTTTTTGGAAGGTAAAAGATCCGTCTCTGTATTTATATGTTCTAGAAACTTTATCTATAGCAGAAATATAAGCTGCTATTCTTAATGAAACATTATATTTTTTTGATATGCTATAAACATTATTAAACCCTTGTTTAATTATTGCATCACACCTTCTATTTACTCTACTTTTTGTCCACTTAAACCCCAATCTATTTTGAACCCATTCAAAATAAGAAACTATCACTCCACCAGCATTTGCTAAAATATCAGGAACTGCAACAATTTTATTTTTTAGCAAAATGTCATCTGCCTTATAAGCTGTTGGGCCATTAGCTCCCTCAACTATGAATTTTGCAGAAATATCAGGAGCATTTTTTTCAGTTATAGAATCTTCCATTGCAGCTGGTATTAAAACATCTACTTTTAAAGAAATAAGTTCTTTATTTGATATTTTGTCTCCTCCTTTAAAATTTGCTAACGATCCATTATTTTCATTTCGATGTGTAATTGCCTTACCTATATTAATTCCTTTTTTATTATAATAACCCCCAGAAATATCTGAAATTGCAATAATCTTACACCCTCTTTCTTTTAACAAATAAGCTGCCCACGAACCAACATTCCCAAAACCTTGTACTGCTACAGTAGCTCCAAATGGGTTAACTTTAAATTTTGTCAATAATGATAAAGTTGAAATCATAACACCGCGTCCTGTCGATTCAATTCTTCCAAGTGAACCTCCTAAAATAGTAGGCTTTCCTGTCACTACTGAATTTATTGTCATTCCTCTTGCTCTTGAATATTCATCCATTAACCAAGCCATATGTTCTGGGCCTGTTCCTACATCAGGTGCTGGTATATCTTTATCTGGTCCAAAAACATCATGCATTGCTTGAGTATATGCTCTTGTTAATCTTTCCATCTCTGAAAAACTCATTTTTTTTGGATCACAACAAACCCCTCCTTTTGCTCCTCCATATGGTATATCCACAACAGCACACTTCCAAGTCATCCAAGCAGCTAAAGCTGTAACCTCATTTAAATTAACTCCTGGATCAAATCTTAAGCCTCCTTTTGATGGTCCCAATATATTTGAATGAATAACTCTATAACCTTCAAAAACCCTAATGGTACCATCATCCATAGAAATTGGGAGTGATACAATAATTTTTTTTGCTGGAGATTTTAAAACATTATAAATTTCTTCATCTAACTGAAGATGTTCGGCGGCAACATGAAATCTCTTCATCATTGATGCAAGAGGATCATTAGAGTGTATGATAGGAGCGGGTTCTATATAACTCATATCTATTTAAAATATTTTCTTTGTAAATGTACAATTTATGTTAAGTGATTGATAATTTTTAAGTAAAAAAATACATAAGGAATGACAAAGAAAAAACTATCAAAACGATCCAAAAATCCACCATGTCCAGGAAGTTTGTTTCCACTATCTTTTAAATTAAAATTCCTTTTAATAAGAGACTCAAACAAATCACCAAAGACCCCTGATATTAAAACTACGATTGAAAACCCAGCCCAAAACATATACGTTCTTTCATCAAAATAATTCCATAAAAAATAAGCAACAACTAAATTTGATAATAAACCAAAGATGACACCTTCCCATGTCTTCATAGGAGAAACCGATTCAAATAATTTATTTTTACCAAAAACACTTCCTCCAATAAATGCTGTAGATTCACTAGTCCAAAGAAATACAAAAGAAGAAACCAAGTAAATATATTCATATTCACCAGATTCAAAAACTAAAAAATTCAATAAAGATATTGGTATTGATATATAAAAAATACCAAAAAAAGTCATAGACACGTTTGATAAAGAATCTCTATTTCCTGAAGCATATAAAGCAGAAAGGCAAACAATTGGCAGAATTGGTACCAATAAGAAATGAACTCCCCAAATTGAATTGTGACTAGCATAAATAAAAGTTGAAATAAAAATTAAAACAGAAAGAAATGTTCCCAAATAATTATTTGGTTTTATATTATTTTCCTTAAGGATTCTGTAAAATTCTTTAGATGAAAAAAAAATGATAGCAATAAATATTAATAAATAAGAATGCTGACTATACATTGAACAAAACAACAACAATCCTGCCCCCAATGAACCTGTAATAATTCTCTGTAATAAATTTTTTTTATCCATAAAAATCTAATTCTTGAATTAATTTCTGTGCTTTAAGATAATTTTTTTCAACTACTAAAACCTCATAATATCCAAAATTATTATACGAAGAATCTATCTTATTAACTGATATGCACTGTATATGATGTAATTTCAAAACTTGTTTAACTATTTCTGCACGATATGTTGTTTTTGTTTTATAAACCTGAACCCATTTATCTTTTTTCATTATCTAAAAAATATCTTCTAAGTAAATACATAAAACCTATAAACAAAACAGCACTTATGATAATTAAAACCATTGGAATTTTTGGAGAAGAATTTACTGATACCTCAAAATTTTCATTTAGTAGCCCTTTCTGAGACAAATAAAATATAGTTAATGAAAAGAAATTATTAAATATGTGTGCAATCATAGGATATAATATACTACCAGACCAATAATAAATATATCCAAATAAGACCCCTAAAAGCATTCGAGGAAAAAACCCATAAAATTGTAAATGAAGAGCACTAAAAAAAAAGGCACTAAGCCATACTGCTATATGAATATTTTTTGAAATCAAATAAAAATTCTTTTGTAAAACTCCTCGAAACAAATATTCTTCACATATACCAGGAATTAAAGCTATAGATAATATGCCAAATAAAAACTCCCAATTGTTTGCAAAAGAAACTAAAAATATTGTGATCTTCTCAAGTTCTTTTTCTTTATTAAAAGCCCAAGTCTCAAAAGAATTCATAAACTCAGGAAAGTTGATAGATTTATTCCACTCTATAACGCCAGAATTTAAAATCATAAAAAAAAATGTTGATAAAAGAACCAAAATGACTGGAGTAGAATTAATTGGAAAAATCTTTATAGAATAATTATTTAATTTATTCACATAAAAGTAAGGAGAAATAAAAATCATAATTGACAAAGAATTTAATGATAACATTAATACCCTGTCTTCTAATAAATTTTCCATTCCAGAAGAAGAAATTCCTCCAGATATAATATAATAGCCCGATATAACTAAATTTAAAAACACAAAAGCTGAAAAAATTATTAAAACAATAATCATTAATTCTTTCCAATGATTTGACATAATTGATTTTATTTGCAGGGTTATTTGATTAAAAACGTTAAAATAGTTTTTTTTTATGAAAATTGGCAATATTGAACTAGGTGATTTTCCCTTATTGCTTGCTCCAATGGAAGATGTAAGTGATCCACCATTTAGATCTGTATGCAAAGAGAATGGTGCTGACTTAATGTTTACAGAGTTTATTTCTTCAGAAGGTTTAATTAGAGATGCAGAAAAAAGTATTCAAAAACTTGATATTTATGATAGCGAAAGACCCATAGGAATACAAATATTTGGAGATAAAATTGAATCTATGAAAAAAGCAGCTTCAATATCTGAAGCGGCTAATCCAGAAATAATAGACATAAATTATGGTTGTCCTGTTAAAAAAATTGCCTGCAAAGGTGCCGGTGCCGGTATTTTGCTTGATATAAATAAAATGCAAAAAATGACAAGTGAAATCGTTAAACAAGTTAAAAAACCTGTAACTGTAAAAACCAGATTAGGATGGGATGATAAAAGCATAAAAATAGTAGAGGTAGCAGAAAGATTGCAGGATGTAGGCATACAAGCTCTTACTATTCATGGGCGAACAAGAAAACAAATGTATAAAGGAGAAGCTAATTGGGAATATATAGCCGAAGTAAAAAATAATCCTAGAATTAACATTCCAATTTTTGGAAACGGAGATATTAATTCTCCAGAAAAAGCAAAAAAATATAAAAATAAATATGGCGTTGATGGAATAATGATTGGAAGATCAGCAATTGGGAACCCATGGATTTTTAATAAAATAAAGACCTATATAAAAGAAAACAAACATATAAAAAACCCATCCTTAAATGATAGAATAGAAACAGTTAAAAAACATTTGGATTTTTCTATCAAATGGAAAGGGGAAAGATTAGGTTTAGTTGAGATGAGAAGACATTATACAAATTATTTTCGAGGAATGGATAATTTCAAAAAACATAGAATGAAACTAATTCTTAGTACATCTAAAAATTTTACATTAGAGACATTACATGAAATATCCAACTTATATTCTAACAATAAAGAATTAGCTGAGTTATGAAATTAAATAGATCATTATATGCTTGGTTCTTATTAATTCTTCTTAGCGTAATCTGGGGACTTTCTCCTATGTTAATTAAAAAATCATTGGTTTCACTACACCCTCTTGAAATTGGAGCACTACGATTATCTTTTGCGGCAATAATTTTATTGCCTTTTTTAGCTAAAAATATAAAGGAAGTTAAAAAAAAAGATTTTCTTATTTTATTTATTTCTGGTATAGTAGGTAATGTAATTCCATATTTTCTATACCCTATAGCACAAACAAAAATTGATAGTGGAACATCAGGTGTTTTAACATCCTTAACTCCATTTTTTGCTCTAATAATAGGAGTGCTCTTCTATAATCAGAAAGCAACAAAAAATAATTTGATTGGACTTACTATAGGCTTTTTAGGAACAGTGGCATTGATTTTATTTTCTAGTAATAGTCGAGGTTTTGGATCAGATGTTTTTGGTTTATTTGTAGTATTAGCAACTTTTTTATATGGTATAAATTTAAATTTGATAAAACATCACCTTAATCATTTAAAACCAATAACTATTGCCAGTTTTTCAATTGTTTCAATTCTGCCTATAACTCTTTATATACTTTTAGATCTTACACCTTTTATTGATCATATTGAAAAATTTGAAATTCACAGAAATCAATTTTTTTATGTCGCTGTTCTTGGAATATTATGTACCTCAATAGCTACAATAATTTTTTATAACTTGATAAAAATTAAAGATACAGTTTTTGCTTCTCTTGTTACATACTTGATGCCAATAGTAGCTGTAAGTGTTGGTGTTATCGATGGAGAAAATATAAATTCTATCCAGTTATTAGGAATGGTTTTAATTATTCTTGGAGTGTTTATAAGCGCTAAAAAAAATTAAACATTCCTACCAGCCTTTTCCAACAATTGTTTAGTTAATAATATTCCTTCATGTTCTGAATATTCCTCTCCTTCATACTCAATAGAAATATAGCCCTTATATCCAAAATCATTAATTATTTTTAGCATCTTATAATAATCTGTCTCAACAGAATTACCATTACTATCAAAATTATGAGTTTTTGCGCTTACGCTTCTTGCATAAGGCATCATCTCTTTTACACCAAGGTATTTGTCATATTCTTCTAGACAGCCCCCAACAGAAGAGCCCCAATCTGTAAGTTCGGTGGGTTTAGATCTAATACAAAAGTTTCCAAAATCAGGAAGGGTACCAACATTATCCATTCCAGTGTTTTTGATTACATTAACAAGCCATTTAGCGTTTGAAGAATACCCCCCATGATTTTCAACAATGATATTTATACCAAAACTTTTTGCAAATTCTCCTAATTGAGACAAGGACTCAGTTGCAAAACCTGAAACTTCTTCACTAGAAGCCGTACCATGAGCATTAACCCTTATGTGTTCACATCCCAAAAATTTTGCTGCCTCAACCCATTTTTTATGATTTTCAATTGCTTTTATTCTTTTGTTTTTATCGGAATCCCCAAGATAACCCTCATCATCTATCATAATTAAATAGTTTGTTACCCCATAATCATTAGATCTTGTCATCATTTCTGATAAATAACTTGTATCATTTGCCTTATCAAAGAAAAATTGATTTACATATTCAACAACATTAATATTATATTTTTCTTTAGCAATCTGAACAAAATCTAAATTATCAATTTGACCAGATTTAAGAGCTCTATTTAAAGACCATTGAGCTAATCCTATTTCAAAAAATAACTTTTCTTCTTTAGAATCAACAATATTATTACAAGCAAAGAGTGGTAACGACAACGCGCTAGATTTCAAAAATTCTCTTCTTAACATTGAGTTTATGTATTTTAATTAATTTAATATATAAAATTTTATTCATAGACACTACTAAATGAGATGCCATTATAATTTTTTTCACCTGCTTTTATTTTAATAGGTAAAATATTTTGAGCAGTAGGCACAGGACATGTGGTAAATGAAGAGAAAACACATGGTGGATTGTAAGACTTATTAAAATCCAAAATCACATTTTGATTTTCATCTGGAGGATTAATATAAAGAAACCTTCCTCCCCCATAAGTTTCATTCCCGGAAGTTTTATCAGCAAAAACGATGAAAAACTTTCCTGAACCCGAAAGTGTAGGCTCTAAAGAATATTGGTGACCTTTTATTGAGAATGTAATTATTCCCGGAGTTTTTTCTTCGAACACTCCCCCTTGAATATTAAATGATTTTCTTATTTTATCTTCTTTATATTTTTCAAATTTCCCTTCAATTATCATTTTTTTACTGTATGGAAAATGCTGAATTTTTAATTGATCTAATAGCATCGGGTGATCTAAATCTCTTAGCCTTATAGCCTTAACACCTGAATCCATATGAACAAACCACACAAATGATTTCCATGAAAAATATTCACCTTTATTATGAATTTTAATTATAGCTTTTTTTGTTGTAATTGAATCTTTATAAAGCACCTCATCATAATAATCAAAAGATATTATAGAATCTGTAACATAAATTTTTGCAAAATTTTTTGGAAATATATCCGGCAATTTTAAGTTACTTGTTTCGTCTGATCCCATTGTATAATGCCCAGAATCAATTGAATACAATCCTGCTAAATTTAAATATCCATCGTCATCAAACAAGGCATTCAGGCGTTTTTCTTTCCAAGTTTTGTGTTCTTCTAATAGTTTGTTTTCGCTACAGGAAAGAAAAAAAATGATAAATACAATAATTCTAAATTTCATTATATTTATAAAGTTAACCCAGATTGTATGAAAATAGTGATTTTATCGTTCCTTCTTTTTTTAAATTATTCTCAAAAAAACAAAGGATATGATATTTTAAATTATTCAAAAAAAAATACTTTTTCTGTATTACTATTCACTAAAACTAATGGCTTTGTTCATCGAGCCGGAATAAATGCTGGTATTAATTTAATACCTAAAATTGGAAAAAAAAATGGTTTTAACGTTTATCACTCTAACGTTTCCAAAGACATTAATGAAGAAACTCTTAAAAAAATTAAAACCATAATTTTTTTAAATACGACGCTTGATATTTTAAACGAACAAGAACAACAAATAATGGAAAATTTTATTAAAAAAGGAGGAGGATTTGTCGGAATACACTCTGCCGCAGACACCGAATATGAATGGGAATGGTATGGAAATCTTGTTGGAGCTTATTTTAAATCTCATCCTCCAGTAACTACAGCTAAAATACAAACAATAAATAATAAGCATATATCTACAAAACACCTAGATGATTTGTGGGAAATAAAAGAAGAATGGTATAATTATAAAAACATAAATCCAGATATAACTATTTTATTAAACCTTGATGAATCAAGTTATTCTGGTGGTACAAATGGCAATCCACATCCAATCACATGGTATCATGAGTATGAAGGTGGAAAATCTTTTTATACCGGATTAGGGCATCGTGCCGAAACATATTCTGACGAAAGATTTATAAAATTATTAACAGGAGGCATTCTTTATGTTTCAAATAATTAAATCGCGAATGTTTTTTTTGTTTCTTTACCACTATCATAAACTCGAAAAGCAACAACTTCAGCTGAAACAGTAATTTTATTTTCAGAAATTAAATGACATTTTAAAAAAATTTTCTTTTCTGAATAAGAAATAATTTTTGCAGATAACTTAACTTTTTTATTTGGAGTAGGAGCAATATATTTCACTATTATCGTTCCCGTAGCATATCTGTATTCTGGCAATGAATTCAAGCTTCTATTTTCTTTTTTATATGCATACGCCATAGCTGTACCCATACAATGACAATCTATGATTGTTGCAATAATTCCACCATTCATTATACTTGACCAACCTTGATGATATGGTTTTGGAAACCAAATACATTCTGCTTCTTTCCCATTCCAATAACTTTTTATATGCAAACCGTTTTTAGTATTTTTTCCACAGCCAAAACATATATTATCTGGCATATAATCTTGAAAAATATTGGATAATTTTTTTGATAACATAAATTCTTAAGCAATATTAGTACATAAATATGGTCAAAATTATTGATATACAATTTCTAGGAGTAAAATCAGCAATTGCGTGCTTTCTTATAAAATCATCTAAAGGGTTGGTTATGATTGAAACTGGTCCTTCGACGAGCTATAACATTATAGCTCAAGAATTAACCAACTTAGGTTATAATATTAAAGACGTTAAACATGTTTTTGTCACACACATACATCTTGATCATTCTGGAGGAGCATGGAAATTTGCTAAAAATGGAGCAAAAATATATGTTCATCCATGCGGCGCACAACATCTAGAAAATCCACAAAAACTCATTGAATCAGCTACAAAAATTTATGGCGATAAAATGGATTTTCTATGGGGAAAAATACAAAAAATAGATAAAAAGAAAATTCAAACTGTAGAACATAAAGAAAAAATAATTATAGGTGATACTACTATAGAGTCTCTTCATACACCTGGACACGCAGAGCATCATATTGCATTAAAAATAAATGATGAAATTTTTACTGGAGATGTGGCAGGAGCAAAAATTTTTAATGGTCCTGTGCTGCCGGCATGTCCCCCCCCTGAAATAGATCTAGAAAAATGGGAAAACAGTATCGATATTATAATTAAAGAAAAGCCTAAATGTTTATACCTAACTCATTTTGGAAAAACGAAAAATGTTAACCATCATCTCAAAGATTTAAAAAAAATTCTTTGGGATTGGGCCAACTGGATTAAAACTAATAAAAACAAATTTAATGATATGAATACTTTAACAGAAGCATTTGAAAATTATGTTAAAGATTTTCTAAAAAATTTAAATTTAAGTGAAAATTTAATCAATCAATATTATGCTGCCAATCCCCCATATATGAGTGTAAGTGGGTTATTAAGATATTGGAACAAAAAAAATAAGCATTGAAAAAAAAAATAAAGGAAATAAAGGCTAATGAAATTATCCCAGGATATTTTGGTAAATTTTTTCATGGAGAAAAAATGACACTAGCATTTTGGAAAGTTAAAAAAAACTCAAAAATACCTAAACACAATCATGTTCACGAACAATGTCTTTTTGTTAAAAAAGGAAAATTTGAATTAACAATTGAAGGAGGAAAAAAAATCCTACATGAAAACGAATTAATTTTTATTCCATCTAAACAACATCATTCTGGTATTGCATTAACAGATTGCGAACTAATAGATGTTTTTTCTCCAAACAGAAAAGAATATTCAAATAATTAATATGGATTTTAACAAAAAAAAATTTAATAAACTTACTACTAAAAGTATAAACATAATTCAAAAATGGTTTGATGAAAGAATTAGAGGAAAAAAGATTTTTTATAACAAAAGTGTAAATGAAATATCTGAAATTTTTAAACTTAATTATAATAATGACAAAAAGGATCCAGAAGAAATATTAGATTTTTTAAAGACACATTTAATTGAAACCTCCAATTTTAATCCAAGCCCAAACTATTACGGTTATATAACAGGAGGTGGAAATCAAATAGCAATAATTGCTTCTATTTTTAAAAATGCATTAAATCAAAATAATCTTAAATGGAATAGTGCTCCAGGAAATACTGAAATTGAAAAAATTGTTGTTGATTGGATTGCAAAATTTATTGGATATCCATTGGGTTTTGGAGTATTAGTAAGCGGCGGTTCTATAGGAAACCTTATGAATATTGCCATCATGAGAAAAATTAAAAGCTCAAATTCATTAACCATAAAAGGTATTTATCAACACAAAATAATGAGAGTTTATGTTTCTGAAGAAGCTCATTCAAGTATTGATAAAGCTATGGACATCTTAGGATTAGGACAAGAAAATCTTATTAAAATAAAATCCGATAATAATTTTAAAATTAAAATAACAGAGCTTGAAAATGCAATAAAAAAAGACATAAAAAATAATTTGTTACCTATTGGAATAATTGGCATTGCCGGCACAACCAACACAGGATCTGTAGACCCTCTTATGTTACTAGGAAAAATTGCAAATAAGTATAACTTATGGTATATGATAGATGCTGCATATGGCGGTCCAGCCGTTCAATCTAAAAACAAAAAAAATCTTTTTAAAGGTATGGATAAAGCTGATTCTATTTTAGTTAATCCTCACAAATGGTTATATGTTCCTTTTGAAGTAGCATGCGTAATGGTTAAAAAAAAAGAAAATCTCAAAAAAACATTTAGTTTAATTCCAGAATATTTAAAAGATGGAGAAAATAAAGAAGATCGAGAAGATTTAATGAACTACAACATTCAATTAACAAAAGATTTTAAAGCTTTAAAAGTGTGGATGACAATAAAAACCTATGGAATAAATAAAATAATAAATGCAATCCAAAATGATATAGAAATAACAAAGTATGCATATCAAATTGTAACAGCCTCAAATGATTTCAAAGCTATTAATAAACCTGAACTATCTATTTTTTGTTTTCAATACATTGGAAAAACAAATGAAAACAAATTGAATAAATTGAATAAAAAAATTATAGAACTAATAGAGCAAGATGGTAGAGTGTTTTTATCAGGAACACTTATAAATAATACAAATGTTCTTCGAATTAATTGTATAAATCATAGAAGAAAAAAATCAGATATTGATTTTTTATTTAAAATATTAAGAAAATTAGGTGAAAAAGCGAGTGTTTTAATCGCTTAATGATAAAATATATTTGTCTTTAACATAAAAAAATGAGTTAAGATGTTTAGGAGAAATTGGCTCTCCTTCAGGCAAATCTTTTTGTTTATAAGGATCAACCTGGTTTCCGTTTCTCCAAAATCTAAAACAAACATGAGGTCCTGTTGCTAAGCCTGTTGATCCAACATATCCAATAACTTCTCCTTGTAAAACTTTTTTTCCTTTTTTAATGCCCTTTTCAAATTTTGACATGTGTAAATATTGTGTTGAATACATATTATTGTGTGATATTTTGACAAATCTTCCATTATTTTTTCCCCATCTAACTTCCTTAATAATGCCATCTGCAACAGACATAATTGGGGTTCCTCTTGGAGCCGCATAATCAGTTCCTAAATGATCTCTGTATCTTTTCAAGACAGGATGATATCTTTTTTTTCTAAATTTTGAAGATATTCTATAAAATTTTAGAGGAGACCTTAAAAAGGTTTTTCTTAAACTATTCCCATTTTCATCAAAATAATCATCTCCAAACCCTTGATCATAGGCTATCGCATAATAATTTGAATTATCATGAAAAAATTTAGCTGCTTTAATATTTTTAATTCCTACCACCTTACCATCTATTTGTTCTTCTGTGTACAAAATATTATAGCTGTCTTTAGGCATAATTTTAAAAAAATCTATTTGCCAAGCAAACACATCAACCATCATATTAACCAAAATAGGGGGATAATTGTTTTCTTCAAAACTCATGTATAAACTTGAATTTATAACACCACTTATTTTTTTTTCATGATAGGTTATTTCTTTATTTACTTGATTTACATAAATAGAATCAGTGAGTTTGTAAACAATGTAACTATAAACGTCTGGTTCATATATAAAAAACTCTGGTGCTTTGTTTCCTATTTTTGTTAATAGAGTATAATTTTTTCCTTTTCTTATTTTTTTAAGGTTAAAAACATTTTGAGATTTTAAACTAGCATTATGAATTCTTAAATTAGAGACACCTCTTTTTAATAAAATATTAGAAAAACTTTGCCCCCACTTAAATGTATTAGTTTCAACTTTAAAAGAATCAAGATTAATTCCATATAAAAATTTACTTTCTTTCTCCACTGCCTCTATTTCTATCTCTTTTTCTTTTTTTTCAACACCCTCTACTGATTTTTGATTGCAAGAAAACAAAGACAAGACAAAAAAAAAGACTAAAAAAAATTTAATTATCATAAAACCTCTTTAAACCTTGTTCTAAAAACCCTAAATGTTTCTTAATATTTAATTCATAACCTATTGGGTCTATTATCGTTTTTTCTGAATACGGATTTAAAACAACATAAAATGGTTGTGCATTATTATTGAATTTGGTTATTTGAAAATCTGCATTTTGTTTTCCAATGCTTTTTTTAATTTTACCATCATAACGAGAAATATACCATTCATCCTCAGGTAAAATTGTTTTATCATCAATATAAAGCGAAACAAGAACATATTTGTTATTTAATATATCCCTAATAATTTTCTCTGACCACACTCTTGCTTCAATATCTCTACAATTAACACATCCATGACCCGTAAAATCTAATAACAAAGGCTTATTTGTTTTTTTTGCATATATAAGGGCTTCATCATAATCAAAAAATCCCTGAAGATCATGTGGTAAATTAAGAATATCTGCATATTTACTGTTTTTATATATTTCATTTTTTTGATTGTCTAAATCATAAAAAGGTTTTCGCTTAAAAGATAATAAATCAAAATAAGTAGATTGTTGTTGAGGAAGATATGCAGCCAATAAAGGAAGTTTGTTTCCAAAAATACCAGAAGAAATATATATTGTAATTAATCCAAATGTCAACCCCACAATCCTTGTCTTTATACCCAAGTTACCAACATATCCTTCTGGAAATTTTATAAAACCAAATAAATAAAAAGTTAGAACCAGAAACAAACTCGTCCAAATAAACAAAAACAGGTCTCTATTTAATAAATTAAAGTGATAAGCTTTATCTACAACACTCAAAAATTTTAAAGAAAATGCAATAACAATGAAACCTAAAATTACTCTCAGTGTAATCATCCATTTACCAGATTTTGGTAATCTTTCTAATGCTTTAGGGAAGATTGCCAACAAAGTAAAAGGAAACGCAAAAGCTATAGAAAAAAACAACATACCTAAAATTGGCTTTATTTGTAAACCACTGGCAGATTGCACTAAAATGCTTCCTATCAAAGGACCCGTACAAGAAAAAGAAACCAATACTAATGTAAAAGCCATAAAAAATACACCAAGATATCCTCCTTGTTCTGATTTTTTATCCATAGATGTTATAAGACTCGAAGGAATAGTTAATTCAAAAAACCCCATTAAAGAAATTCCAAACAGAACAAAAAGAACAAAAAATAGAATATTTGGAATCCATGCTGTAGCCAATTCATTAGCCGTTTGTGGTCCAACTAAAACCGAAAGTATTACACCTAAAAAAGTAAATATTAAAACTATAGACACTCCATAAAATAAAGCTTCAGAAAATGTTTTTATTTGATTATTCTTATTTGCAAAATAAGAAACTGTAATCGGGATCATTGGAAAAACACAAGGAGTGAGAATAGCTAATAAGCCTGCTAAAAATGAGAAGAAAAGAAAAGAAAATAAAGAAGATAAATCGTTATTTTGTTTTATTGTATTTAAAACGACTTCTGACTCAACAGGTCCTTTAGAATAAAAATTGAATTCGTTTTCTAAAGGAATACATTTTTTCTCTATATCCGAGCACACTTGATAAGAAATACTTCCAGAAACATACGGTGTTTTTGATAAGACACTAATTTTTTGAATAAATTTTGCTTCTCTATCAAAATATTTTACATTTCCCTCCCAAATAGAATCATATTTTGTTTTAGGATTTATTGGTACAACACCATCTATTAATCCATATGTGTTATTTTTATTAAAACTAAAAGTTAGACTTAATGCTGAATTAATATCATTGTTACCAAAAGAATATAAATACCATGAATCTTCAATCTCTGCAATAAAAGTTAGTGATATTGAATCCCCAACATTCAACTGCTTTGTGTCTACAACATAAGACCATTCTATTGGTTTGAGAATTTGTGAAAATGTATTAACAAATAATACATAATTAAAAAAAATAAAAAATAAAATTTTTCTAATCATTGTATTTTGCAAAATTTTTATAAAAAATGGTTATTGTTTCTATGCCTTTATAAAAGTTGAATAATCCGAAAGATTCATTGGGAGAATGAATAGCATCTTCATCTAGCCCAAATCCCATTAGAATAGAATCTAATTTTAGTTCATTTTTAAACAAAGCTACAATTGGAATGCTTCCTCCATCAAAAGTAGGAACTGGTTCTTTGCCCCAAACTTTTTTGAAAGCAAAATAAGCAGCTTTATAACCTAAAGTATTTGTGTTCACAATAACAGGCTCTCCTCCATGATGTTCTTTAACTATTATCTTACAAGATTTGGGACACAAATTTTGAACATGTTTTTTAAATAATTCTGTAATTTCAGAGCTACTTTGATTTGAAACTAATCTCATAGAAATTTTAGCAAATGCTTTTGAAGGCAAAACTGTTTTTGAACCTTCATTAGTATATCCGCCCCAAATACCATTTACATCTATTGTTGGCCTTATACCAATTCTTTCTACAGTACTAAATCCTTTTTCACCAAAAACTTCATTTATATCTATATGAGA
>JAYZHG010000012.1:0-15000 GCA_036166735.1 Bacteroidota bacterium
GAAAGCTCTTCTGTTGTAAAAACATCTGATTTTGATAATGATGGAGATCAGGATTTATTTGTAGGAATACGTTTAATTCCTCAAAAATATGGTTTACCTGCAAATGGTTATATTTTAGAAAATGATGGAAAGGGTGTTTTTAAAAATATTACTGATTCTATTGCGCCTGGTTTAAAAAAGGTAGGAATGATAACTGATGCTGGTTGGATTGATTTTGATAAAGATGGTGACCAAGATATAATAGTAGTAGGTCATTGGATGCCAATAACATTATATACTAATCATTCAGGTAAGTTTAAAAAATCTGAAATTAAAAATTTCGAAAAATCACATGGATGGTGGAATACAATTCATGTTGAAGATTTAAATAATGATGGATTCGATGATATAATTGTAGGAAATCATGGACTTAATTCAAGATTTAAAGCACAAGAAGATAAGCCAATTACTATGTATATAAATGATTTTGATAATAATAATAGTATTGAACAAGTAATTTTCCAATTTAATGGAGATAGCTCATATACAATGTCTTTAAAACATGATTTAGTTAAACAAATGCCTAGTTTAAAGAAGAAATATTTAAAATATAATAGTTATAAAAATCAGACTGTTTATGATATTTTTAAGGCTGAAAAGATTAATTCTAGTATTGTAAACTATATTTATAATCTTGAGACAGCAATTTTTATAAATGATTCGTCTTCATTTAATAAAATAGAAATACCTATTGAATCTCAATTTTCTACTACTAATGCAATTCATGTTGATGATTATAATAATGATGGCTATAAGGATATTATAATAGGTGGCAATTTGTATGATGTAAAGCCTGAGGTTGGCAGATATGATGCTCAGTATGGTTTGTTGTTATTGGGAAATAAGGAGGGATTTATGAGCACAAATAATAATTTTTCTGGAGTATCATTTAAAGGTCAGACCAGAGAGTTGTTAAAACTTAAAAGGAATAGAGAAAATATTTTATTTGTCTTAAATAACAATGATAAATTGCAATCATTTATATATTAATAATGCATAAATTACGATCTTATTTATTTTTATTCATTTTTATATTGTCATGTCAAAAAAAAGAAACACTTTTTGTTAGATTAACTTCTTCAGAATCTAATATTACTTTTAGAAATGATCTTAATGAGAACGAAGAATTTAATATTATTGAATATTTATATTTTTATAATGGTGGTGGAGTTGCTGCAGGAGATATTAATAATGATGGATTAATAGATTTATATTTTTCATCTAATCAGAACAGTAATAAGCTTTATTTAAATAGAGGTAATTTTTTATTTGAAGATATAACTGCTAAATCGGGAGTTGAATCAATGGGAGAATGGAAGACAGGGGTTAATCTTGTTGATATCAATAATGATGGTTTTTTAGATATTTATTTAACTAGACTTGGAGGATATAAAAAAATAGAAGGAAAAAATGAGTTATATATTAATAATGGGGATCTTACTTTTTCAGAGAAAGCATCTGAATTTGGTTTAGACTTTGAAGGATTTTCAACACATTCAGCATTTTTTGATTTTGATAAAGATGGTGATCTCGATATGTATTTGCTAAATCACTCAGTTCATACAGAAAGAAGTTATGGAAGTTACAAATTACGTTTTGAAAGAAATGATAAGTCTGGAGATAAATTATTTAGAAATGATTATCAGGATGGAAAATATTTTTTTAATGATGTATCAGAAAATGCAGGAATTTTGGGAAGTAATATTGGATATGGATTAGGTATAGGCATTAGTGATATTAATAGAGATGGGTGTGTAGATATATATGTATCTAATGATTTTAGAGAAAATGATTATTTATATATTAATAATTGTGATGGAACATTTACTGAAAAATTAGAACAATATATGAATCATACATCTAGATTTTCTATGGGTAATGATATATCCGATATAAATAATGACCAGTATCCAGATATTCTTGTATTGGATATGCTTCCAGAAGATGAAAAAGTTTTAAAAAATTCTGCTGGGGAGGATCCATATGAAATTTTTAAACTAAAATTAAATTATGGATTTAATAAGCAATTTTCAAGGAATACCCTACAATTAAACAATGGAAATAATAGCTTTTCTGAGATAGGTCAATTACTAAATATTCATGCTACTGATTGGAGTTGGTCAACACTTATAGAAGATTTTGATCTTGATGGAAATAATGATGTTTTTATAACTAATGGTATAGTTAAAAGACCAAATGATATGGATTACATTAATTTTATTTCTAATGAAAATGTTAAAGGTGGATTAGTTCAGAATCCTTCTTTAGAAAATGCAGATTTAACAAATCAGATGCCAGATGGAAAAGTTTCCAATTATGCATTTAAAAATCATTCAAATTTAACATTTGAAAATGTTTCTAAAGATTGGGGTATTGATTATATAGGATATTCAAATGGTTCAACATATGCTGATTTAGATAATGATGGTGATAATGATTTAATAGTAAATAATATAAATGACGTTTCTCATGTTTATCAGAATATGACAATGGAAAATTTATCTGACATAAATTATGTAAAAATCAATTTTCATGGGGAAGAGAAAAACCTTAAAGGTGTAGGAGCAAGTATTAGTATTTGGTTAAAAGATAAAATGTTATATAAAGAAAATTACTTGAATAAAGGTTTTATGTCATCAAAGTCATCAGACCTTATTTTTGGTTTAGGTAAAAATAAAATTATTGACTCATTAAAAATTGATTGGCCATCAGGAAAATCAGAAATATTATATTCTATCTCTTCTAATCAGAATATGAATTTTTTTGAAAAAAATGCCACTAAAAGCTTTCAAACAAAAGCAAATAAAAATTATATTTTTCATGATAATACTGATGATGTTGAAATTGATTATTCTCATATAGAAAATAATTTTAATGATTTTAATCGTGAAGGGTTGATACCATATATGATTTCTAAAGAGGGACCAGCGATGAGTGTTGCTGATATAAATAAAGATGGTATATCTGATTTATTTGTAGGTTCTTCTTCTTTTCAAAAATCAAAACTTTTTATTGGTTTACAGACTGGAGGATATAAGTATTCTGAACAATTAGAAATAGAAAGTGATTCAATTTCCGAGGATGTAAGTGCTGTTTTTTTTGATGCTGATAATGATGAAGATTATGACTTATATGTAGTTAGTGCTGGAAATGAATTTCCATTAAAATATCAAAGCACTATGGATAGATTATATATTCTTAATGAAAATGGAAAGTACATAAAAAGTAAAAAATTACCTGAAATATATCAAAATGGATCTGTTGTAAAGAATTATGATTATGACTATGATGGAGATGAAGATTTATTTATAGGAGGGCGTGTTGTTCCAGGAAAATATGGAATATCTCCTGAGAGTTATTTTCTAATAAATGATGGAAAAGGTGAGTTTTCTATAGATAAGGATAATTCTTTTAATAATCTTGGAATGATTACTGATGCAGTTTGGGCAGATATTAATAATGATAATTATAGTGATTTAGTTTTGTGTGGAGATTGGAATAATATTAAAGTTTTTGAAAACAATAAAAATGGTGTTTTTAAAGAAAATGTAGATTTTATTGGTAATGATCTGTATGGATGGTGGTTTTCTTTAGAGGCTACGGATGTTAATAATGATGGATTTATGGATATTGTTGCTGGAAATATTGGAGAAAATTCTAAGTTAAAGCCAACTAATTCTAATCCTGTAAATATGTATTTTGGTGATTTTGATAACAATTCTACTTTAGAACATATCATAACATATTTTAAGAATGGTAGTGAATTTCCTATATCTAACAAAGATGAAATCACTAAGCAGTTAAATTATTTGAATCGAAATTTTTTATATTATAATGATTTTGCTGGAAAAGATATTGCACAAATTTTTTCTAAAAAAACACTTTCAAATTCTAATAAATTATTAGTAAATAATTTTAAATCCACCATTTTTATAAATAATGGAGATGGTTCATTTTCTCTAAAAGATCTTCCTATTATTAGTCAGTCTTCCCCTATAAGAACTATTCAAACTTTAGATTATAATAATGATACTAATATAGATCTGATTTTATTAGGAAATATGTCATCAGTATCTCCTTTCTTTGGTGCGTTCGATTCAAATTATGGCATCCTTCTTGAAGGAAATGGGATGGGAGATTTTAGTTATATAAATCAAGCTAAGAGTGGTCTAAAAATTAAGGGTGATGTAGTAAAAATATTACCTTTAAATAACAAGAAATCTGATTTTGTTATTGCAAAAAATGATAAAAAATTAAGTTTTATTAAGATCAATAAAGATTAAATTTTTTTTGTTTGAGAATAAATTTGAGATAATTCTGGTTTTTTTTAAAATAAAATTAAATTTACAATTCCTATTATATAATTAAATTTTGGTTTTATAATTTTATTAAAATGTTAAGAAAAGTCTCATTATTATCAATTTTCATTATTTTATTTTCATGTTCTACTTATGATAAGTATAAGAATAATATTGAATTTTATGAGGATTCTGAACTTTTTCGTAAATCAATGAAAAAGTTATCAGATATTATTGTTTATGATATTTTTTCTCCTCCAGTTGCTTCAAGAATTTATGTTTATCCTACTATTGCTGCCTACGAAGTTTTAATAAATGATAATCCCTCCTATAAAAGTTTTTCTGGTCAATTAACAGATTTAAATAATATTCCTAAGCCTGATCTTAACTTAGAATACTCTTTTCCATTAGCTAGTATACATGCTTTTTTAACTGTTGGTAAGGATCTAATTTTTTCAGAAAATAAAATAATTGAATTTCAAAAAAATCTTTATGATGAGTTAAAGAGTAAGGGAATTCCAAATGATATATATAAAAGATCTATTAGTTATGGGGAAGAAGTCGCAAGGCATATAATGAATTGGTATGATAACGATAATTATAAAGAAACTAGATCTTTTCCAAAATATACTATACTTCATGAAGATGTTTATTGGAAGCCTACTCCTCCTGATTATATGGAAGGAATAGAACCTCATTGGGATAAAATAAGAACTTTGGTAGTTGATTCATCAAATCAATTTGTGATTAAACCACCACCTGACTTTAGTTTAAATCCTGATACTAAATTTTATGATGATATTATGGAAGTATATGATATAGGTATAAATTTAACTGATGAGCAAAAAGAAATTGCTAGTTTTTGGGATTGTAATCCTTATGTTTCTCACCATAAGGGTCATGCTATGTTTGCAACAAAAAAAATAACTCCTGGTGGACATTGGATTGAGATTACTTCTCTTGTTACACGTGATGCTAGTCTTAATTTAATGGAAACTATAAAAACATATTCGATGGTATCTATTGGGCTTTTTGATGCTTTTATTGTGTGTTGGGATGAAAAATGGAGAAGTATTTTAGTTAGGCCTGAAACGGTAATTAATCAATATTTTGATGAAGACTGGATACCTTTTTTACAAACACCACCATTTCCTGAATATACTTCAGGTCACTCAGTTATTTCTAGAGCATCTGCTGTTATTTTAACGGCTTTGCTTGGCGATAAATTTGAATTTCTTGATACATCTGAAACTGAGTATGGATTACCATCAAGATCATTTGGTAGTTTTATTGAGGCTTCGGATGAGGCAGCAATTAGTAGAATATATGGTGGGATACATTATATGCCTGCTATAACTTATGGTGTTGAACAAGGAGAGAAAGTTGGTAAATTTGTTTTAGATAATATTGATATTGTAAACACAACCCTTTCAATAAAATAAAATGAAATATGTAATTGCTCTTGATCAGGGAACAACTAGTTCAAGAGCTATATTAATTGATGAAATTGGAAATCTTATTGATATTAAACAAAAGGAATTTTCTCAAATATTTCCAAATCGGGGATGGGTAGAACATGATCCTTTAGAGATTCTGAGTTCACAAATCAAAGTTTTTGAAGATTTATTATCAAGTAATAGTATTGATCCAAAATCTATTATAAGTTTAGGAATAACTAATCAAAGAGAAACTACAGTACTATGGGATAAGGATACTGGAAACCCACTTTACAATGCAATTGTTTGGCAAGATAAAAGAACTGCTAATATTTGTGAAAAAATCAAAAAAGATGGTCTCGAGGAATATATAAAAGAAAATACTGGACTTGTTGTTGATTCTTATTTTTCAGCAACAAAAATTAAATGGATTATTGATAATGTTGATGGGGTTAAAGATAAAGTTAAAAAAAATAAGGTTTTAGCAGGAACTATAGATTCTTGGCTCATCTATAATTTAACTTCTTTTAAATTTCATTTTACAGATTTTACTAATGCATCAAGAACAATGGTTTTTAATATTAAATCATTAAAATGGGATAGTAAAATTCTTAATTATTTAGATATTCCCAAGTCTATTTTACCAAATGTATTACCTTCTTCTTCTGATTTTGGAACCTTTAATTATAAAGGTTGTAATATTCCAATTAATGGAGTTGCTGGAGATCAACAGTCTGCTTTATTTGGTCAGGCGTGTTTTGAAGATGGAATGGTAAAAAATACTTATGGAACGGGATGTTTTCTTTTAATGAATACTGGTAAAAAAATGAATTTATCGCAAAATGGTCTTCTTACAACCATTGCTTGTTCAACTACAAAATCAATTAATTATGCCCTTGAAGGAAGTGTATTTATTGCTGGTGCTGCAATTCAATGGCTTAGAGATTCATTAAAGGTTATTAAGAGTGCCTCTGAAACTGAAGAAATTGCTAATTCTATTTTGGAACTTGAAGATATTTATGTTGTCCCTGCTTTTGCTGGTCTAGGAGCACCATATTGGGATATGTATTCTAGGGGAGCAATTTTTGGGCTTACGAGAGATACTGGTAAAGATCATATAGTAAAGGCGACCCTTGAATCTTTGGCATATCAAACTAAAGATATAATAGATGTTATGGAAAAAGATTCAAATTTAGAATTGAAATCTTTGAAGGTTGATGGTGGAGCATGTAATAATAATTACCTTATGCAGTTTCAATCTGATATATTAAATTCTGATGTTTTAAGACCAGAAATTATTGAATCAACAGCTATGGGAGCGGGATATTTAGCAGGAATTTATTCTTCTTTATGGGATAAAAATAAAATTATTTCGAATCAAAAAATAAATAAAATATTTAAGCCAAATATAGATAGTAAAAAAAGAAAAAAATTATATTTAGGCTGGAATAAGGCTGTAAATAGAACTTTAAATTGGATAGAAAAATAAATTTCTTTTCTTCAAAAAATAGAGATAAATTAAAATCACAACTTACTTCAATTCATTTTGATTTAATAGTAATTGGTGGAGGTATAACAGGATCAGGAATATGTTTAGATGCTGTTGCTAGGGGGATGAAGGTTTGTTTAATAGAGATGAATGATTTTGCCTCGGGGACCAGTAGTAAATCAACTAAACTTATACATGGAGGTTTACGATATTTAGAGCAATTTAAATTTAATTTAGTTCATGAAATTGGAAGTGAAAGAACAGTTTTACATAGGTTAGCTCCTTCAATTGTTAAGTCAGAAAAAATGCTTCTCCCTATAAAAAATAATGGGAAACTAAATAAGTTGTCGACATCAATAGCTCTTTCGATTTATGATTATTTAGCTGGAGTTAGAATAAAAGATAAAAAACAAATCTTATCAAAAAAAGAAATAGAACTAAAGGAACCTTTGCTTAAAAAGGATGGATTAAATGGAGGTGCAATTTATTCAGAATATAGAACTGATGATGCTAGGTTAACTATTGAATTATTAAAAAAAGCCAGTAAAATGGGTGCTTTCCCTATTAATTATATTAAAGCAAATGAATTTATTATAAAGGAAGATAAGGTTTGTGGAATAAATTGTTCAGATACAATAAATGGTGATTCTTTTCCTGTATTTTCATCTACAGTAGTAAATGCTGCTGGTCCATGGGTTGATGATATGTTAAAAAATGAAAATAATAAACTCATTCTTTCTAAGGGAGTTCATATAGTTGTTCCTTATAAAAAATTCCCATTGAAACAATCAATATATTTTGATGCTATAGATAATCGTATGATTTTTGCAATTCCAAGAAATAACACAACTTATATAGGAACAACTGATACTAAATATTCACTTGATAAGAATAATATAAAAATTTTAAAGTCAGAGGTTAAATATTTATTGGAGTCTGTAAATAATTATTTTTCCATAATTTTAACCATAAATGATGTTATTTCGAGTTGGTCAGGACTAAGACCACTTATAAAAGCAGAAGGTAAAAAAGTTACTGAAATATCTCGTAAAGATGAGATTTTTGTTTCAGACAATGGAATTATAACAATTGCTGGTGGTAAATTGACAGGGTATAGGAAGATGGCAGAAAGAGTAGTTGATATGGTTATTAAAGCAAAGAATCATAAATCATTTAATAAATGTATTACTAGTAATATAAAGTTGTATGAATCTGAACATTTGAATCAAATTAAAAAAGAAATTTTTAGTTATTTGTTAAAAAATAATCACTCAAAGGATCAAGCAGTAGTATTATATGATATTTATGGAGAAAATCTTAAAGAAATCATCAAAATATCTAAAACTCTTAAATTTTTTAGTAAAGTGAATGCAATAATTATTTCTGAATTTATTTATTGTTTTGAAAATGAGATGTGTCAAAAACTTCTAGATTTCTTTTCTCAAAGAACAGGTAGAGTATATTTTGAAATCGAAAAAGTTTCAGATCAAGTAGAAATAATAAAAGAAACCTATAAAAGATTGAAAAACATTTCAGAAAAAGAATTTGATTTAGAAAGACTTGAATTAAAAAATTATATTAATAGTATTACGACTTTTATTTAATTAAGTCTTTTACATTTCCTATTGAATAATTTATTTCAATTTTATCTTTAAAACCATATGCTTTAGCTTCTGCGAAACCTTTAAATAGTAGATTAACTTTTTCAGTTCCTATTAAAAGTTTTAATCCTTTCTTATTTAGAAATTCTTCTAGATTTTTTACATTAACATCACCTGAAATATTTAATGTTGATTCTATAGAATTTGAAAGCTCTTTGCTATTATCATCATCAATGTTAACTAAAAGTATATCATCAGCATATATTCCAACATTTACTTTAGTTATTGTAATTTTTACATTATTCGGATTTAATAAAATAATGTCTGCTGATATTATAAGTTCATTATTTTTTAAATTATCAATTTTTAAATTTTTAATTTCTTGAAACTCTATTGGTTCGATAGGTTTACAGCTAATGTAAAAAAATAAAATAATTGGAAATATTTTTTTCAATTTTTAAAGCTTAAAAAGTTTTATACATTTACAATATTAATCTATAAAAAATAAAAATATGAATGAATTATTAGCAGAAGCAATTGGAACTTTTATTTTAATATTATTTGGGTGTGGTGTAAATGCTGGAACTTCTTTAAATAAAAGTTTTTCAAATAAAAGTAGCAATAGTTGGATAGTAGGAACGATTGGATGGGGACTTGCAGTTACTCTTGGAGTATATGCTAGTGGTCAAGTGAGTGGAGCACATATTAATCCAGCTGTTACGATTGGATTACTTTCAAATGGTGAAATAGAACTTTCATTAGCATTAAAATATTTAACAGGTCAGGTAATGGGTGCATTTGTTGGTGCATTAATAATTTATTTTCATTATTTGCCTCATTGGGATAAAACAGATGATAAAAAAACTAAATTGGGAGTTTTTGCAACTTCACCTGCTGTAGAATCTAAATGGTCAAATTTATTAAGCGAGACTGTAGGAACTTTTGCTTTGTTATTTGGATTAATGTTTATAGGAACAAATAATTTTGCTGAAGGATTAAATCCAATAGTGGTTGGTAGTTTGGTTTGTGCAATAGGAATTTCTTTAGGAGGAACTACTGGATATGCTATAAATCCAGTTCGAGATTTTATCCCTCGTTTAGCTCACTCCATTTTACCAATCAAAGGCAAAGGTGACTCTAATTGGAGTTATTCTTGGATTCCTGTTTTAGGTCCTATTTTGGGAGGTATATTAGGGGTAAATGCTTATGAATTTTTATTTAATAATTCTATAAGCAATACTTTTATTATATCTTCAGTTCTTTTTTTAATATTAATTGTTTTAACCTTCATTGAAAATAAAGATTAGAATATTTTTTATTATTATACTTTTCATGTCTTGTACTAGAAATTATAATATAGATATACAAGGTCATAGAGGTGCTAGAGGATTAGCACCAGAGAATACCATTTATGGTTTTAAAAAAGCATTAGATATTGGCGTGAATACTCTTGAACTTGATGTTGTAATAAGTAAGGATCATAAAGTTTTAGTATCACATGAACATTGGATGTCAAAAAAGAAATGTGATTTAGACAATGATTCTATAGATGAAAAAATAGGGTATAATATTTATAATATGACATATGATCAAATAAAAAAAATTGATTGTGGTAGCAAGATAAATTATGACTTTCTTGATCAAGTAAAATTACCTCTTAAGAAACCACTTTTAGAAGATGTGTTTACAGAGATAGATGCTTATGCTAGAATGAAAAATTTAAATGTACCTAATTATAATATTGAAATAAAATCTAGTGTAAAAGGAGATGATATTTTTCATCCCAAACCTAATTTTTTTTCAGATTTGGTTTATAATGTAATTGATAATTCAATCGGGTTTAAAAAAGTAAATATTCAAAGTTTTGATTTTAGAATTTTAAATTATTTTAATAAAAAATATCCTGATATCATTTTAGCAGTATTGATTGATAATGATTTGGGGCCACAGAATAATTTAAAAAAACTTGGGTTTATTCCTGATATTTATAGTCCAAATTTTAAAATTTTAGATAGGTCTCATATTATCTTTTTAAAAAACAAAAAAATAAAAATTCTTCCTTGGACTGTTAATACTTATGATGATATTGCAGATATTTTAAAATTGGATGTTGATGGTATAATTTCTGATTATCCTGATAGGGTAATACAAATGATAGAATGATATGAAAAAATATGATGTATTTGGAATAGGAAATGCTCTAGTAGACTGTGTTTGTATGGTAGATGATTCTTTCTTGATTGAAAATAATATTGAAAAAGGACTAATGACTCTTGTTGATGACAAAAAACAAAAATCAATAATTGATAAAATAAAAAATGTTAAACCTTTTATTCAATCTGGTGGTTCAGTACCAAATTCAATATATACACTTTCTCAACTTGGAGGCTTAGGATATTTATCTATTCTTGTTTCTGATGATAAGTTCGGAAATATTTATATCAATGATTTAATAAATAGTGGTGTTTATACAGGGGGTGAAGAATATACTATTGGTGATGGAATGACAGGAACTTGTTTAGTATTAACTACTCCTGATGCAGAAAGAACTATGAACACTTGTCTTGCGGTTTCAGCTAAATTTTCTAAAAAAAATATAAATTTTGATGACTTACTACTTTCTAAATATTTGTATATTGAAGGGTATCTCGTTACTTCTGAACTGGCTATGAAAGCAATTCATGATTCAATTGCTTTTTCAAAAGAAAATAATATAAAAGTAGCTTTAACATTTTCTGATTTAAGCATGGTAAAATATTTTAAGAAAAATTTTAATTCAATCTTAAAGAACAGAATAGATCTTCTATTTTGTAATGAAGAAGAAGCTTTAACTTTTTCATTTAAGGATAATCTTGAAGATTCGTACAAATTCCTATTAAATTTTTCAGATATTGTTATTATAACTAGGGGAGATAAAGGTTCAATTATTGTTAATAATTCAAATGAAATTATCAAAATAAAATCTCATAAAGTTAATGCATTAGATACTGTAGGAGCAGGAGATACATTTGCTGGAGGATTTTTATATGGAATTAATAATGGATTAAATTTAAAACAATCTGGAAATCTTGCTTCAGCTTTATCATCAAAAGTAGTTACTAAATTAGGTCCTAGACTAGAAAAGGATGATATTGATTTTATAAAACAATCATTGATCTAATATTATTTTTATATATTAAAAAGGTATTTATCTTTGCCGCTATAGATTAAAATATATTATAATGAAAAGAACGTTTCAACCTTCAAAAAGAAAGAGAGCTAATAAACACGGATTTAGAAAAAGAATGGAATCTGCTAATGGTAAAAATGTTATTGCTAGAAGAAGAGCAAAAGGAAGACAAAAATTAACTGTTTCCGACGAAAAAACACATAAAAAATAAAATACAAATTAATATTCAAGTATGAATGAAAGGTCAAAAAAAGGCCAATTTTCTTTCTCTAAAGGAGAAAAGATATCTAAAAAAAAAATAATTGACAGTCTTTTTAGTAGTGGTAAGAAATTTGGTGTTTATCCATTTGATGTAAGATTTTTAAATCAAGATGAGAATTCTGATGCTATAAGTAAGGTTTTGATTACTGTATCAAGTAGTAAAGTTAAAAGTGCTGTAAAAAGGAATTTATTAAAGAGAAGAATTAAAGAATCTTATAGGATAAATAAAAATATTATATCTAATAAATCATTAATGATTGCTTTTATATATATCTCAGAAGAAATATTTAAATTTTTAGTGATAAATAAAGCGATTAAAAAAATACTAAAAAAATTATCTGAGTTATGAGTAGAATTTTATGTGTTGATACATCAAGTTTTATTTGTTCAGTGTCTGTTTTTGATAATTTGAGTTTAATAAGTTCTCATTCTTCAGAAGTAGAAAAATCACATTCTAAATTAATAATTCAATTAATAGATCAGTCTTTAAAAGATGCAAAGATTAAAATAAATGAAGTAGATGCCTTTGCAGTTTCTATGGGACCTGGATCATATACTGGTTTAAGAATTGGTGTTTCTACTATTAAAGGATTATGTTATTCATTAGAAAAACCTTTAATTTCAATAAATACTCTTGAAATTTTATCAAAATCTGCTCTGAATCATATTAATAATTCTAATGATTTTTTTATTTGTCCAATGATTGATGCAAGAAGAATGGAGGTTTTTACAAAAATGTTAGATAATGATTTTAATGAGGTTGAAAAAGATCAAGCATTAATTTTAGATGATAAATCTTTTAATGATAGTGGTGGTGGTAAATTAATTTATTTTTTTGGTGATGGATCTAATAAATTTCAAAAAATTACAAATAATAAAAATTTTTATTTTATAGATAATATAGTTTCTTCATCTAAATACATGGGAGAACTTGCAAATATTAAATATGAAAACAATCAATTTGAAAATTTGACTACATTTGAACCATTCTACATTAAGGATTTTTTTATATTAAATAAAAATAAATGAGTGAAATTATAAATAGAGTACAAAACAGTTCTTTAGTAACCATAGATATTAATGAGTTTTATATTTTTGGTGATAGAGAAGTTTTAGATATAAGTATTTTTTTAGATAGTGGAATTTTAAGAGAAAAAAAATTTAGAGAATTAACTTCTAAATATCAATGGTCTCATTATAAAAATAAATTTGTTTCCGTCCAGTGTTCAGAAGATGCAATTATTCCTTCATGGGCATATATGTTAATATCATCATATCTTTCATCAAGCTGTAATGATCATTGTATAGGTTCTTTAAAAGATTTAGAAAAAAAATTGTATGATAATAAAATAAAAGGTTATGATTTTAGTGTTTATGAAAATGCTAAAGTCATTATAAAAGGGTGTTCTGATATACCTAATTTTGAATATGTTTATTTTGAATTAACTAAGGTATTAATTCCACTTGTTTCTAGTTTGATGTATGGTGAACCATGTAGCACAGTCCCTATTTTTAAAAATAAAATAAAATAGCTTAATAATTATAATAATAATTTCTTTAAATTCTATTCTTAAGTTAGTTTAAAGATCATTTTTTACTTTTTGATTTATAGGAGAAATATATTTTAATTTCTTTGTGGTTATATAAATTATATCTAGTTTTGCGAGCGCTTTAAATGAAGCTTTTTTATTTAGGGATTATAATCCCTCGATTCAGTCTTTTTTTTGTACTGAAAACGTTCTTTGAACTATTGTAATGACAGCATACCACTTGAAGGAACAATATGTTTTTTCTTTTAGCAGCCAGGTTTAAATACATTTAAGATTATATTACTATGGAGAGTTTGATCCTGGCTCAGGATGAACGCTAGCGGCAGGCCTAATACATGCAAGTCGAGGGGCAGCACTTACTTCGGTAAGTGGCGACCGGCGCACGGGTGAGTAACACGTATGCAACCTACCTTTAACTGGGGCATAGCTCGAGGAAACTCGAATTAATTCCCCATAATATAATACATTATCTCATGATATAATTATTAAAGATTTATTGGTTAAAGATGGGCATGCGTCTGATTAGTTTGTTGGTGAGGTAACGGCTCACCAAGACTTCGATCAGTAGGGGGTCTGAGAGGATGATCCCCCACACTGGTACTGAGACACGGACCAGACTTCTACGGAAGGCAGCAGTAAGGAATATTGGGCAATGGGCGAAAGCCTGACCCAGCCATGCCGCGTGCAGGATGACGATCTTACGGATTGTAAACTGCTTTTATATAGGAAGAAAATACTCTTGCGAGAGTAACTGACGGTACTATAAGAATAAGGACCGGCTAACTCCGTGCCAGCAGCCGCGGTAATACGGAGGGTCCAAGCGTTGTCCGGATTTATTGGGTTTAAAGAGTGCGTAGGTGGTTTATTAAGTCAGTGGTGAAATCCTGCAGCTCAACTGTAGAACTGCCATTGATACTGATAAACTTGAGTTTGGTTTAGGTAAGTGGAATTTATGATGTAGCGGTGAAATGCATAGATATCATAAGGAACACCAATAGCGAAGGCAGCTTACTGGACCATAACTGACACTGAGGCACGAAAGCGTGGGTAGCGAACAGGATTAGATACCCTGGTAGTCCACGCCGTAAACGATGCTCACTCGATGTTAGCGATATACTGTTAGCGTCCAAGCTAAAGCGTTAAGTGAGCCACCTGGG
>JAYZHG010000012.1:17500-40618 GCA_036166735.1 Bacteroidota bacterium
ACGCTAATCGGTTCAGGGTTAGTCGGGTCCTAAGGCGAACCCGAATGGGGTAGTCGATGGATAATCGGTTAATATTCCGATACTACCATTATTAGTGATGGAGTGACGAAGTAGTGAAAGATCCGCGTACTGACGGAATAGTACGTTAAAGCGGGTAGGTATAGGTCTTGTTGGTAAATCCGCAAGATTTGCTGAACGTAATAGTACCACAATCCTTCGGGAGAGTGGATAGTGATCCTAATCAGACTTCCAAGAAAACCTTCTAAACTTATGATAATGGTACCCGTACCGTAAACCGACACAGGTAGTCGAGGAGAGAATCCTAAGGTGCTCGAGTGATTCATGGCTAAGGAACTAGGCAAAATCGTCCTGTAACTTCGGGAGAAAGGACGCCTCCCTCTTTTAGAGGAGGCCGCAGTGAAATGGCCCAGGCGACTGTTTATCAAAAACACATGGCATTGCAAATTCGTAAGAAAAAGTATAATGCCTGACACCTGCCCGGTGCTGGAAGGTTAAGGAGAGATGTTAGAGGTTTACCTCAAAGCATTGAACTGAAGCCCCAGTAAACGGCGGCCGTAACTATAACGGTCCTAAGGTAGCGAAATTCCTTGTCGGGTAAGTTCCGACCTGCACGAATGGTGTAACGATCTGGGCACTGTCTCAGCCATGAGCTCGGTGAAATTGTAGTAGCGGTGAAGATGCCGCTTAATCGCAACGGGACGGAAAGACCCCGTGAACCTTTACTACAGCTTTGTATTGGTATTGGGTAAATAATGTGTAGAATAGGTGGGAGACTTTGATCCTGCGTCGCTAGGCGTAGGTTAGTCATTAGTGAAATACCACCCTTTATTTATCTGATACCTAACCCAATTATTTGGGGACATTGCATGGTGGGTAGTTTGACTGGGGTGGTCGCCTCCAAAAGAGTAACGGAGGCTTTCAAAGGTTCCCTCAGTACGTTTGGTAATCGTACGTAGAGTGCAATAGCATAAGGGAGCTTGACTGTGAGGCTTACAAGCCGATCAGGTAGGAAACTAGGATATAGTGATCCGGCGGTTCCGCATGGAAGGGCCGTCGCTCAAAGGATAAAAGGTACTCCGGGGATAACAGGCTGATCTCCCCCAAGAGCTCATATCGACGGGGAGGTTTGGCACCTCGATGTCGGCTCGTCACATCCTGGGGCTGGAGAAGGTCCCAAGGGTTGGGCTGTTCGCCCATTAAAGTGGCACGCGAGCTGGGTTCAGAACGTCGTGAGACAGTTCGGTCCCTATCTGTTGTGATCGTAAGAAGCTTGAGAGAACCTAACTCTAGTACGAGAGGACCGAGTTGGACAAACCTCTGGTGTACCGGTTGTGGTGCCAACTGCACCGCCGGGTAGCTACGTTTGGAAGAGATAAGCGCTGAAAGCATCTAAGTGCGAAGCTCCACTCAAGATGAGGCTTCTTTTAAGGGACGTTCAAGACTAGGACGTTGATAGGCTGTAGGTATAAAGGCAGAAATGTCAAAGCTGAGCAGTACTAATTACCCGTAACTTCCTTCACAAACTGTTTTTTTATAATTAATTCTACATTATTCGCATTGTGTTACGATATTAAGATTTTATGGTGACTATTGCATAGGTGTCCACCTCTTCCCATTTCGAACAGAGAAGTTAAGCCCTATAGCGCTGATGGTACTACTGTTACTGGTGGGAGAGTAGGTCGTTGCCAGACTTTTATTTTATAAAAAGCCTCTTTTTTAGGGGCTTTTTTTTATTTTGTATTTGTATAAATCATAATATTAATTAGATATGAAATTATTTTCTGTTTTTTTAGGTGGTAGAGCCAAGAAATGTAATACTGAATTGCATGATGTGGTTTTTACTTGTGGTCAATCAATTAAAGATACTTATTATGATTTATTAGATAAGTGGTTTGGTCTTCCTGATAGATTGCATATTGATTCATGGGTTGAAATTTCAATTATTGATGGGTATAAAGTAACGTTAAAAAAAGAAAAATCTCAGAGTTTAAATAAGCTGTATTTTATAAATCTTGGTGCTTATGATTCTAATAAATTTGAAGAATTACATGAAAGTAAATTTATGGTTGGAATGGAAGAAAATACAATAAAAAATAGAGCAAAAAAAAGTTTGTTAGTTGGTATGCATCAAGTTCATACAGACGATCTTTATGATGTTGATGATTGTATATAAATAATTAAAGTGTCTAATTTATATGTACATCTTGAAAAAACAGACAAAGTAGAAAAACTAAAGTTTAATAATGGATACTTTCCTATTCCTAGAAAAATAATTAATAAATATAAATCTAATCAGTAAAAATTACTAATCTTTTGATTTCCCTTTATCTGGTTTTCCTGTAGTTTTAGGTTCATTATCAGCAATACTTTCTCTCATTTCAGTATCTGCTTGTATGTTTTGAAATTTATAATAATCTAATATACCTAAGTTTCCTTTTTTAAACGCTTCCGCCATTGCCTTTGGAACTTCTGCTTCTGCCAAAATCACTTTTGCTCTTGCGTCTTGTGCTTTAGCAATCATCTCCTGTTCAGCTGCAACGGCCATAGCTCTTCTTTCTTCTGCCTTTGCTTCAGCAACTTTTAAATCAGCTTCTGCTTGATCCGTTTGTAGTATAGCACCAATGTTTTTTCCTATATCTATATCAGCAATATCAATTGATAAAATCTCATATGCTGTTCCTGCATCTAATCCTCTTTCAAGTACCAATTTTGAAATTTTATCAGGATTTTCTAATACTTGTTTATGAGTTGTAGATGATCCAATTGATGATACTATACCTTCACCTACACGAGCTAATATTGTTTCTTCACCAGCACCTCCAACTAATTGAGAAATATTTGCTCTAACTGTAACTCTTGCTTTAGCAATTAATTGTATTCCATCAGCTGCAACAGCTGCAACATTAGGAGTATTTATAACTTTAGGTGTTACTGACATGGTTACAGCTTCAAAAACATCTCTACCAGCTAAATCAATTGCAGTAGCTTGTTTAAATGTTAGTTCTATATTAGCTTTTTCAGCAGAAATTAAAGCAGTGATTACTTGAGGAACATTTCCTCCAGCTAAGTAATGTGTTTCTAAATCTGGGCCTTGTAATTTTCTACTTGATGTATGCACATCATCTTTGATAGTTAGTCCAGCTTTTGTTGCGGTAATAAGTGAGTTTACAACAACTGAAGGTGGGACTCTTCTCACTCGCATGAATACAAGTTCAAGCAGTCCAATTCTTACTCCTGAAAATTGTGCAGTTATCCATAAGTTAACTGGCACAAAATATAAAAATATAAAAACAAGAACAGTTATACCAAGAATTAGAAGAGCTGTAAGTACCATAAGATTATTTAATTTTTTTTACCAAAATTTTGTCTTGTAAGATATTAATAATTTTTATTTTTTTGTTCTCTTCAATAAAGTTTTCTTCTGATTTTACTTCATAACTTTTGTTAAAAAATAAAGCTTTTCCATAAGGTTTTAATGAAGAAGTGGTAATGCCTAAATCTCCAATTTTTAAATTATCATATTTGTTTTTGTCAACGCTATCAACATGAATTTTTTTTAGAGCTAATTTGTTCCATGTATTAGATTTTAAAGAGTAAATAATTATTATTAAAATAATGAAAGAACTAAGAATTGAATAAATAACTCCGAAATTGTATCCAAAATATTGGAATGCTAGATAATCTGATGAAACAATTGATATTACACCAAAAATTCCAAAAATTGTTGTTCCCGGAATAAATAGTATTTCAATTAAAATCAGTACTATGCCAAGAATTAATAAAATACCTAAAATAATAATTTCCATAATTAATTAGTATGCTTTTGCAAAAACAACCATTCCTTTAGATTTTTTTCCTGTTACCATGCATTTTCCTTCATTTTGCTTTTTAGTAATTGGAATGCATCTAATAGTTGCTTTTGTTTCTTTTTTAATTTTTTCTTCAGTTTCTACTGTTCCATCCCAGTGAGCATACACAAAACCAGATTTATTTTTTATGATATTTTTAAAATCTTCATAATTTTTTGCTTTATGGGAATTTTTAATTTTAAAATCATTTGCTTTTTTGTAAATATTATTTTGTATTTCAATTAGATAGTTTGAAATTTTATCCTGTATGGATTTAATGTCAGTTGTGTCTTTTTTAAGTGTATCTCTTCTTGTAATTTCAATTGTATTATTTTCTAAGTCTTTTGGTCCTAAAGCTAGCCTAATAGGAACACCTTTAAGTTCGTATTCAGCAAATTTCCATCCTGGTTTATTATTTTTTCTATTATCTATTTTATAGCTAATATTTTTATTATCCAGTTGACTGGCTATTTTATTAAATGCATTATTAATTTTTTTATATTCTTTGTCGTTATTAAAAATAGGAATCATAACTACTTGTATTGGAGCTAAATTTGGAGGTAAAATAAGACCTTTTTCATCAGAATGGGCCATAACTAATGCTCCTACCAGTCTGGTGGATACACCCCATGATGTGCCCCATACATATTCTTTTTTACCTTGTGGTGTAGAAAATTGAACGTTAAAAGCTTTAGCAAAATTTTGTCCTAGAAAATGTGATGTTCCTGCTTGTAAAGCTTTTCCATCTTGCATTAATGCTTCTACACAAAAAGTTTCTACAGCTCCTGCAAATTTTTCATTTTCAGATTTTGTTCCTTTTAGAACAGGAATTGCCATTGTTTTTTCAAGAAATTCTGAATATATATTTAGTATTTTTAGAGTTTCTTCTTCAGCTTCATCTTTTGTTGAATGAGCTGTGTGTCCCTCTTGCCAAAGAAATTCAGATGTTCTCAAGAATAATCTTGTTCTCATTTCCCATCGTACAACATTTGCCCATTGATTAACTAATATAGGTAAGTCTCTATAGGATTGAATCCAATTTTTGTATGTGTTCCATATAACTGTTTCAGATGTGGGTCTTACAATTAGTTCTTCTTCGAGTTTAGCCTTTGGATCAACAATTAAACCTTTTCCTTTATCATCATTTATTAATCGGTAGTGTGTTACTACTGCACATTCTTTTGCAAAACCTTTAACATGGTCGGCTTCTTTACTTAGGTATGATTTTGGTACAAATAAAGGAAAATAAGCATTTTGATGTCCTGATTTTTTAAACATAGAATCTAATGTAGATTGCATTTTTTCCCAAATAGAGAATCCATATGGTTTAATTACCATACATCCTCTTACAGATGAATTTTCTGCTAAATCAGCTTTTTTAACTAATTCATTATACCAGGCAGAAAAATTTTGATTTTTATCAGGTAATCCTTTACTCATATTATATTATTTAACTACAATTTTAAACTTTATAACTAAGTATTAAAAATTTATAAGTAAGTTATAAAAGGGATATTTCGTATCTTTTTATTCCTAAAATGACTATATTGAATTGGTTAAACCAAAAGTTTTTAATATTAAATGTATTAATTATGAAAAATATAGTCTTAAGTTTTCTTTCTTTCCTGATACTACTTTCATTTAATTCATTTTCTCAGGAAATTGATGATATGTACTTTACAGGTAAAGATAGGGTAAAACAAAAAACTGTTAAAAAAACCATTACTCCTGCAGATATAATACTTAAAAATTACAGAAAGAATTTATCTGATTATGATGCATCTAAAGATATTGATCCTGCTATATTAAGCAAATACAATTCAAAAACTGATAATGTTAGACTTGGTGTTACTTTAAAATCTTTGAAATATAATAGGGATAACTTGTATATCAAATCTGATAATAGAAATAATTCTAAATTTTTTAATTCTATGGCTTATTCTCCATATTTATATAATTATAGAATTTTTGATCCCTTCTCTTATGAAAGAATAAATCGTCTATCATCAAGAAGAATGTTAATGATAGCACTTTCTTCTAATCCAATGTTTGCAATAGATTTTTTTTCTGATCCATTTTATTCTGGTTTTTTTCCACATCTATCACCTATAGATTTTTGGGGAAGACCTAGCTTAAGTTTTTATGGAATGGGACGTTGTTTTTCTGGATGTTTATATGATTATAATGGATATTATAGTGGATATGGATATAATAATTTTTATGGAAGTAATTACAATTCAACAACTACCACTTATTACAGTGGTAAGAGTAATCCTTCTTCAGTAAAAGATAGCGATGGCACTACATTAAGAGGACCAAGGAGTGGAAGAGGAGAAGCACGTATGAATGGAGAAAATATAGGATTAAGTAAAATACATAAGAGAGGTATAAATGTAGATAATGCGGGTGGTGGTGGAAATTCTCCAAGAGGCATTACTCAAAATGAATATATTAGGGGTAGAAATAATGGTAATATAGAATCTAATGTTTCTAGATCTGGAATTAGACATTCTCTTTCTCAAGATTTTAATTCAAGAAGATCGTCATATGATAGGAGGGGTTCTGATAGAATATCAATGATGAATCAGGTTAATAACTATAATTCTAGATTTATTAATAATAGTGGATCTTATACTATTTCATCAGATGGCAGAAGAAATAGTTATTCAAGATCTGGTTTTCAATCATCACAATCAAATAGAAATCAAGGAGGTTTTGGAAATTATAATGGTGCTCCTGCAGCATCAAATTCTTCTTTTTCTAGAGGTGGTGGTAATTTTAGTAGTGGAGGAGGCAGTTCATTTAGTGGAGGAGGCAGTTCAAGTGGAAGTGGAGGTGCTGTATCAGGAGGAAGTAGCGGTGGATCTTCAAGAGGAAGAGGCAACTAATAATAGTCGCCTTGTTTAATAATTTGAAGCTTATTTTATTATTAAGTACATTTTTTGTTTGTGCTTGTTCAAATTTATTTGCTCAGTATGGGTATTATAATGACATTTCTAGGTTTTCTCATTCTTTTAGTGGTGGATCTGCTAGAATACAAGGTTTAGGTGATGCTCAAACTTCTTTGGGTGGGGATATTAGTTCTATATCTGGAAATCCAGCCGGATTAGGATTTTTTAATAAATCTGTTTTGTCTTTTGGATATGAATTAAAATCAACGAATTCTAATTCAAAATTTTTAGATGGAAATACCAATGATTTATTAAGTAGTAATGAATTAAATAATATTGCTTTTGTTCTTAAACTTGGAAAGAAAAGTTCAATGTTTATGTGTGATGATTGTCCTAGAATAAATATTGGTTTTTCTTATACAAAAAATAAAGATTTCGGTAGTAATATTAGATATAGTGGTTATAATAATGATAATTCAATTTTAGATTATTTTCTTGAAGAATCTCAAGGGGTTTCACTTAGCCAAATTTCAAGTTCTCTACCTATTCAAGGAATTGGTCTTTTACAGGAAGCATATGATCATTATTTGTTAAATCCTATTTCTGATTTACCAAACAGTTATTATTCTTTTGTTGGAGGTTATCCTTTTCAAGAAGAAATAATTGAAAATCGAGGAAGTATTAGTCAATTCTCACTTTCATCGGGAATTAATGTAAAAGATAAATTGTATTTAGGAGCAGGACTTAATTTGTATTCTATTAGATATGATAGAAGTCGAACTTATAATGAAAATAATTTTGAAATTTTAGTGGAAAATCAATGGGTTTTTGAAGGGATTTTAGATTATTTAACGTTAAATGACTTTTTAGCAATACAGGGGAATGGATTCTCAACTACTTTAGGTATAATATTTAAACCTATTCATAATTTAAATTTTGGAATTAGTTATGAATCTAAAAAGAGCATGAAATTAAATGAAGAAAGTTATAATCAGTTAGAAACCAATTATTTTGATTATTATTTTGAGTCTGAGGATACTGTATTGCAAAATGCAATATCTTCAACTGCTAAAACTGTTGCTGAATATAAAATTTTTTCACCCGCTAAATTAAGTATAGGTTCCTCTTTTTTTTATAAGAAATTTGGTTTTATTACTGCTGATGTTGATTTAATAAATTATTCTTCAGCAAAAGTTAGTTCTTATGATTTTGATCCTTTTTATGATAATAGAGAAATTATTGAGGTTTATAAATCTCTTGCAATAAATTATAGAATAGGTCTTGAAGGAAGGTATAATAATTTTTATTTAAGGTTTGGATATAATTTTTTAACTAATGCATATAATAAAGCCACAGAACAAACTTTTGATAATGATAATAGTAGAATTAAAAAAAGTGTCGGAATAGGATATTCTAATAAAATTATAAGTATTGATTTAACGTATTTAGTTAGTAAATATTCTTCAAAAATTAGTCCTTATACATTTAAGGGTCAAGAACCTATAGCTAATTCTGATGTTGATAATTCAATAATACTGATTTCTTTAGGATTCAAGTTTAATAATTGATAAAGTTTTATCTTTTAGATTTGATGAGATTGTATAATTAGATTTTTTATAGATAGTTTTTCTTAGTTTATACAATTCATTTATTTTTTTTTTAATATTTTTTTTATTTTGAAATAAGGGTCTATTAGTACTATTCTTGATCCTTTCAAATAATAAAGATTTTGGAGGATTAATAAAGATTGATATACCATTTTTTGATATAACTTTAAAATTATCGTTAAAACAAGGTGTTCCTCCTCCTGTTGATAAAATAAAATTTGATTTTTCTTTAATTATTTTGTTTAACATAAATGATTCAATTTTTCTGAAGTATGATTCACCTTTATTTTTAAAAATATTTAAAATAGATAAATTATAATTTTTTTCTATTTCTTTATCTAGGTCTATTTTGTTAAGATTAGTATTTTGAGCTATAAAATTAGCTATAGTTGTTTTTCCAGAACCTGGCATACCTAATAAAAAATAATTTTTCACTTGTATTTTTATAGTTTAATTCCTATAGCATCTAAAACTTCTTGTCCATTGGGAATATTATTAAAATGCCACTTTCCTCTTACATAACCATATCTCATCAAAAAGAAGCCTGGGTTAGATCTAATTATTGTTTTTAAAACTGTAGCATCTCCATAAACATATTTGAGTTTGATATTATTACTTTCTAAAAATTGTTTAAATGAATTAGGTTCATTTGATGTAATAATTACTGTTTCAATCCAGAATGTTATATTATTATTTAAAGTTTTAATTTTATCTATCAGTTTTTTGTCAATATTATTTACATCATGAATTATAATAAATAATTTATTCCCCAATAAGCTTTCAGAAGTATAATCTTCATCATTATCCCAAAGATTATAATCAGTAATTATGGGTTGAGCTTCAGGATTTAATAGTTTTAATTCTTTAAAAGTATAAATTTCGTTATTAGGATAAATATCAAATTCATATTCTTTTCCATTTTTTTCCATAATGTAAGAATATTTTAATTCTTCACTTGGTTTCATAAGTTTTACTATATCATTCCCAATTTTGTATGCTCTAAAATCAATAAAAGGAAGAAAATTGATGGCTGTAAAACTAATAATTAAGCATATAATAACAGTAAAAATGATAACGTTATTTCTAAAAGTTGCGTTATCGAATATTTTTATATAAAAAAAGCCTATTTGATTTTTAAGTTTTCTATATAAAATGAAAATAATTAATGAAAAGAATAAAAGAATTATATCTTTTGTGAAAGATTCCCATGGAGTAAGCTTTATTGCATCTCCAAAACAGCCACAATCTGTTACTTTATTGAAATATGCTGAATAAAAAGTAAGAAAAGTAAAAAATAGAATTAGAGATAAGAGGATAACTCTTGTTATTTTCATTTTATAATTCATTAAAAGAGCTATTCCTATTACAATTTCAAGTGTACATAAAATAACTGAAAGTATTAATGCCAAAGGAACAAGATGTTCAAAAAGAGGAGTAAAATCAGCACTGAATACTTGAAAATATTCTTCTAATTTTATTTGAGTTCCAACGGGATCATTAATTTTTATTAATCCAGAAAAAATAAATAAAATACCAACCAGATATCTTGATAAAGTATATAAATTTTTCATTATACATTTAAGAGTTTAATTAAACAAAAAACAGAATAATTTATTATATCTTGATAATTAGCTTTAACTCCTTCAGAAATTATAGTTTTACCCTTATTACTTTCAATTTGTTTAGTTCTATATAGTTTCATTAGAATAATATCTGTCATTGAACTAATTCTCATTTCTTTCCATGCTTCATCATAGTCATGATTTTTATTTTCAAGTAATTTCATTGTTTCATTACTATATTGATCATATAATTTTTCTAATTTATTAATAGGTATTTCTATTTCATCATTATCAATTTCTAATTGAATTATAGCCATAATGCAATAATTTATTATTCCTATAAATTCATTCTCTATACCTTCATTAACTTTTTTTTCATTTTTTTCTTGGATTGATCTTATTCTTTGAGCTTTAATGAATATTTGATCAGTAATAGATGGAAGTCGGAGTATTCTCCAAGCAGAACCATAATCTTTTGATTTTTTTAAATATATATCTTTACAAGATCTTATGATTTTTTTATAGTCATTTGTTGTTGAAATTTCCAAATTATAATTTATTTTTTCCAAAAATATGAAATCGATTTCAAAAACTACTGATTTATCTATCAAAAAAAGTTTTAATTTAAACGGAAAACTTTTTTCTTTAGATAAACCTTTAATTATGGGAATTATTAATATGACTCCTGATTCTTTTTTTGATGGAGGCAAATATAATTCATGTGATAAAGCACTTATTAAAATTGAAAACATGTTGGATCAAGGAGCTTCAATAATTGATATAGGTGGTTGTTCTACAAGACCAGGCTCAGAATCAATTTCAATTTCTGAAGAATGGATTAGAATTGAAAAAATAATTAAACAGTCTATAAAATTTTTTCCAAAAATTATTATTTCAGTAGATACTTTTAGATCAGATATTGCAAATAGAGCATTAATAGAAGGGGCTAGTATAATTAATGATATTTCTGGAGGTAGTTATGATTCTAATATGTATAAAGTAGTTTCAAATTTTAAAGCACCTTATGTTTTAATGCACCTTAGGGGTATTCCCAAAAATATGATGGAAAAAACTAATTATGATAATCTTATGGTTGAACTTTTGAAATATTTTTCAAAAAAAATAAAAAAACTTAAAAAATTTGGAATAAACGATGTGATTCTTGATCCTGGATTTGGATTTGCTAAAGATTATAATCAAAATTATGAAGTATTAAAAAATCTTTCTTTATTAAAGAAGTTTAATTTGCCAATATTAGTTGGTCTTTCTAGAAAATTATTTGTTAAGAAAAAATTTGGGTCATCAAATGTAGATTCATTAAAAGGAACAATTAAATTAAATGAAATAGCAGTTAATAATGGAGCAAATATATTAAGAGTACATGATGTTAAAGAGAATTTATTTTTAATTAGATAATTTTTAGTTGGATTTTTTAATATTAAGAAGCTTAAATACTTTTAAAGTTATTAAATTATTTTAAGTTTTTCCCCCACACTTTTAAATGCTTCGATTGCCTTATCAAGTTGTTTTTTATTATGATTAGCTGAGATTTGAACTCTAATTCTAGCTTTTCCTTTTGCAACAACAGGAAAGTAAAATCCAACTACATAAATTCCTTTTTCTAATAATTTTTGAGACATGTTTTTAGCGATAACTGCATCGTAAAGCATTATTGGAACAATTGGGTGTATTCCATCTTTTATATCAAATCCATTTTCTTTCATTTTTTTTCTAAAATAAAGAGTGTTAGTATTTAATTTTTTTAAAAGAGAATTATTTTTTTGAATAATTTCAAAAACTTTTAATGATGCTCCAACTATTGAGGGTGCTAAAGTATTTGAAAATAAATATGGTCTAGATTTTTGTCTTAGAATTTCAATAATTTCTTTTCTTCCTGAAGTAAAACCACCAGAAGCTCCACCGAGTGCTTTTCCTAGTGTTCCTGTTATAATATCAATTTTGCCTATAACATTTCTATATTCGTGAACGCCTTTACCATTTTTACCTATAAACCCAGTAGAATGACATTCATCACTCATTATTAGAGCATTATATTTTTTAGCTAATTCATAGATTTTATCTAGTTGTGCTATAGTCCCATCCATTGAGAATACTCCATCTGTTACTATAATTTTTGCTCTATTATTTTTTGTTAATTTCAGTTTTTCTTCTAAGTCCCCCATGTCATTGTGAATGTATCTATGTCTTTTAGCTTTACATAGTCTAATTCCATCAATTATTGATGCATGATTTAATTCGTCTGAAATTATTGCATCTTCTGAACCAAATAATGGCTCAAATACACCACCATTTGCATCAAAAGCTGCTGCATATAATATGGTATCTTCAGTTCCTAAAAATTGACTAATAACTTTTTCTAATTTTTTGTGAATGTCTTGTGTTCCACATATAAAACGAACTGAAGACATTCCGTAACCATGAGAATCAATTGTTTTTTTAGCAGCATTTATTATTTCTGGATGAGAGGATAATCCTAAATAATTGTTTGCACAAAGATTTATTATATCATTGTCTTTATTAGTATTAATTGAAGAATTTTGTGGTGAAGTAATGATTCTTTCTTTTTTGTAGAGTCCTGAGTTTTTTGTTTTAATTATTTCACTTTTTAAGTAAGGTTTAAAATTCTTATACATTTTGAAAAATTATTTATATTTATTAATAAATATAAATATTAATAAAGTATTTAAATAGAAATATTGTGAGTCGTATATTAATTCTTGGTTCAGAAGGTCAAATTGGAACTGAATTATCAATTTTTTTATCTAAAATTTATTCAAAAAGTGATATTATAACTGCTGATCTTAATAAAAAAACTAACACGGACTTCGAATTCATAAAGTTAAATGCTTTATCATATTCTGATATTGAAAATGTGGTTAAGAAATATAAAGTTGATGATGTATATCATTTAGTTGCTATTTTATCTGCTAAAGGTGAAGATAATCCCTTAAATACTTGGGACATAAATATGACCTCATTATTTAATGTATTAGAATTAGCTAGAAAAAAATTAATAAAAAAAGTATTTTGGCCAAGTTCTATTTCTGTTTTTGGCGATACTTCTCCAAAAAATAATACAGATCAATTTTCAATTAAAGAACCTCTAACAGTGTATGGTATAAGTAAATTATCAGGCGAAAGGTGGTGTGAATATTATAACAATACATATGGTACTGATGTAAGAAGTATTAGGTTTCCAGGAATAATTAGTTCTAAAACACTTCCAGGTGGAGGAACCACTGATTATGCTGTTAGCATATTTTATTCTTTAATTAAAAAGGAAGTTTTTAAATGTTTTTTAAATAAGGAGACTAGATTACCTATGATATATATTGAAGATGCGTTAAGATCTATTATGATGTTGATGAAAGCAGATAAAAACAATTTAAGAATAAAATCAAGTTATAATTTATCTGCATTTAGTTTTACTCCTAATGAATTGTATTTAAATCTTCAGAAAAGATTTAAAAATTTTAAAATTTTATATAAATCTGATTACAGACAAAAAATTGCTGACTCATGGCCCAATAACATTAATGATAATTATTCAAGAAAAGATTGGGGATGGAAGCCTAAATATAGCTTTGATGAAATGGTTGAAGAAATGATTAAAAAAGTATCTAATAAATTAAATAATGAATAATTATAATAACATTAATGTTTATAGAAAAGATTTTTACTTTCATATAGAGATTAATAGACCTAAACAACTAAATGCATTAAATCAGGCTACTATTAAAGAAATTGGTAGTTGTTTAAATGAATTTGAAAAAAATAATAAAGGATATTTTGGTATAATTATATCTGGTTCAGGTGAAAAATCTTTTGTTGCTGGTGCGGACATAACAGAATTTACACAGGTTAATAAAAAAAATTCTAAGAAATTTTGTAAGAAGGGACATGAATTATATAATAAGATTGAGAATATGTCTGTTCCTGTTATTGCTCTAGTAAATGGATATGCTCTGGGGGGTGGATGTGAGTTAGCTATGGCATGTCATTTGAGAATAGCTACAAAAAATGCTACATTTTCTCAACCAGAGGTTAATCTTGGTTTAATACCTGGATATGGTGGCACTCAGAGATTAATTCAAATTATAGGAAAAACTAAAGGATTAGAATTAATGTTGTCAGGAGAGATGATTTCTTCAACTATTGCGCTTGATTTAGGATTGGTAAATTATGTTTTAGAAGACAAAAAACAAGCTATGAATAAAGCATTGGAATTAATAAAGATATTTAAGAGAAAAGGTCCTATTGCAATAAAAAATGTAATTCTATCTGTTAATTCATTTTATGATAACGATGTTAATGGTTTTGATAAGGAGATAGAATTGTTTTCTGAATGTTGTGATACAAATGATTTTAAAGAAGGAGCATTAGCATTTATAGAAAAAAGGTGTCCTAATTTCAAAGGAAATTAACTATATTTTATTATTAGATACTCTTGATTGATTTATTATTATTTTTGGAAAATGATAATGAGAAAATATTATATATTAGTTTTTTTACTAGTCTTTTTATCTTGTAAAAGAAATTTTATTCCATTAGACTCTACTAGTGTTACTGTTAAGGATTTAGAAATTGATGAAATTGATTACGAATATTTATCTTCAAAATCTAAATTTCAATATAAAAATGAAAATCAATTAATTAATGCAACTTTAAATACAAGAATCAAAAAAAATGAAAAGATATGGTTTTCGATTAGAGTAGCTTTTGGTATAGAAGGTTTTAGAGGTTTGATAACTACAGATGAGTTTAAATTAATAGATAGAGTAAACAAAAGAGTTATTATTTCAACGCCTAAAATTATTGAAAAAGAATTTAAAGTTAAATTAGATTTTCAACAAATTGAGTCAATTCTTGTCGGTAATTTATTATATAAAATTTCTGAATCAGATAAAATATTAAGAGAAGGAAATGTCTATAAAATTGTTCAGCAGAACAAATCAATTCAAACGCAAAACATAGTAAGCACTAAAACATCTAAAATTGAGAAATTAATTGTTTTTGATGAATTTACAAATTATTTATTAACAGTTGATTATGATAATTTTAAACCTTTAGGAAAATTATTGTTTCCTGTAAAACATTCTTATACTTCGATAAGTTATATGGGTGATACTAGTGTTCCTGTTATAACTAATATAATTTTTAATTATAATAAAGTCTCAAGGACAAATAAAGCTCTGAGGTTTCCTTTTAATATACCTTCAAAATATGTTGTTGAAAAGATTTGATTTATTAGTATTAGTATTACTATTAATTAATAGTCCATTAAAGAGTCAGCAAACAAGAATAGAATTAGAAAATGAAAGACAAAAGAATCTCATAAAAATTAGTGAAGCGGAAAAAATTTTAAAAGAGACTGAAAAATCTAAAAATGTAACAACTGGTAAGTTGAATGTTATAAATAAACAAATTAATAATAGACTAAGTTTAATTTCTAATCTTAAGAAAGAAATAAAGTTTCAAAATAATGAAATTTTAGATTTAAGTGCAGTAATTTATTCTTTAACTAATGATTTAAAAATATTAAAAAATGAGTATTCGGAAATGATATATTACTCTTATAAATCTAGATCATCTCTTGATAAATTGGGATATGTTTTTTCTTCAAATAGTTATAATCAAATGTTTAGAAGGTTAGGGTATATAGTCCAGTATACTAATTCAAGAAAAAAACAAATTCAAGAAATCGAAATAGTAACAAATGAATTAGATAATCAAAAAAATAATTTAATTCATGAAAAAAGAATTCAAAATAAATTACTAAGTGATGAAGTTATTGAAAATAATAAGCTACAAAAATTACAAAGAAATCAGAAAAAAACAATTTCTGATTTGGGAAAAAAGGAGAGAAGAATAAAAAAAGAAATAAAAGAAAGAAGAATTGCCTTAGAGCAATTGGATAATCTTATAAAAGAAGTAATTAGAAGCGAAAGAGAAAAGTTATCAGGGGTTGATTTAGATTTAATTAAGTTAACAGAGTCTTTCGAGACAAATATTGGAAAATTAATATGGCCTGTTTCATCAGGTTTTATTTCAAATAAATTTGGAGTTCATCCTCATCCAGTAATTAAAAATGTAAAAGTTAAAAATGACGGTATAGACATTCAAACTAGTAAAGGTTCTAAAGTATATTCTGTATTTTCCGGAAAAGTTTCAACAGTTGCATTTATTCCTGGTATGAATAATGTTATTATAATAAATCATGGAGATTATTATACATTATATGCTAAATTAAAAAATTTAGTAGTTGAGAAAGGAGATATCATTACTATTGGACAAAATATAGCTGATATAGTTACAAATTCAGATGGTGTGTCTGAATTGCAATTTCAAGTATGGAAAAATAATATAAAGTTGAATCCTGAAAAATGGATAATGAAGAAATGATTTTATTATATTTACAATATAATATTTAAAAATATGAATACAATTTTAGCTTTAGGAATGCCAGGAGGATGGGAATGGATAATTATTGGTTTAATAGTGGTTATTTTTTTTGGTGCAAAAAAAATCCCTGATATCTTTCGTGGTTTTGGTAAAGGTATAAGGGAATTTAAAGAAGCATCTAAGGAAATAAAAAAAGAAATTGAAAAAGATTCATCCGAAGATAAAAAATAATATTTTTATCCAAATAACCAGGAGAACCATCCTGATGATTTATTGCTTAAACCTTTATTATTAATAATATTTGCGACTTCTTGAGGATTAATTCCTATAGAATTTGCAATATGACCCAGCAAAAAAAATTCATGATCATGCACTTTATTATCAGCTTTTATAAGGTTTACTAATTCAGTTATAAAATCATCTTTTTCCTTTTTTTTTAATTTTTCTTTGATAATTTTTCCATATTCTGTTTGAATTTTATTGAAAAAGTTTTTTGTGTTTATAGTTTCAACATTTTGATATTTATATTTATTAAGTATTTTACTGGAATTAATAATATCTATTTCTTCTTTACCAATACTTCCATCAACTCTTGCTATTTTTGCAAAGCATGATGTTACTGCTTTATTTAGTAGTTCGTTGCTCATGTTTTTATATTTAATATATTAATTCCCTAAAATTAATATATTATTTGAATAATTGATGATTATTATATAATTGAATGAAATTTATTAACATAACATGTTTATTGGTTTTTATTTTATTTGGATGTCAATCCAATACAAATTCTAATTATAGTAATAGTACTTTACTACCAAATGCGTCAGGAGAAAATAATGAAATGTTAATAATTATGGATTCTACAAAATTTAAAGGTGAAATAGGAAGATTGTTAGTAGGTACATACGGATCATATATTTATGGTTTACCTCAGCCTGAAAATAATTTTGATTTAATATTTATTAGACCTAGAAATTTTAATAGTATTCTTAAGTACGCAAAGAATATTGTTGTGGCATTTTCTTTGGAAGGTAATAGTTTGGATTCAAAGATTTTAAGGAAAGAATTTAATGAAAAATCAATAGATAAAATAAAAAATGATAGTTCTATTTTCTTTTTTAAGAGAAAAGATCAGTATGCGAAAGGTCAGACAATTCTATATTTATTTAGTAAGACTGACAATGAATTAATAAATAAGATAAAAAAAAATAAAAAAATGTTACTAAAATATTTTCAGAATGAAGTTTCAATCAGAACTTCTAAGGAAATTTTTTCAAAAGTTGAAGCTAATATTTCTAATAAATTATTTAAAGATCATAAAATAAAAATAAAAATACCTTTTGGATATGATTTAGCTAAAAATAACAACAATTTTTTTTGGTTAAGGTATCTTGAGCCAGATCATGAAAAAAATATTTTTGTTTATTATGAGGATTATGTTGATAATCAATTCAAACATTTTGGTGATTTTGTTAAAGAAAAAAATATTGACAAAATAAGAAAAAAAATTTCTTTAAAATATTTAAAGGATTCTGAAAAACCTGAGATTTATATGTCTATACAAAAAATGTTACCTGTTGAAACTAATGTAATTAATTTCAAAGGAAAATATTCTTTAGAATCTAAGGGATTATGGAAACTTAGTGATATTTCAGGTGGGGGACCATTTCATAGTTTTGTAATTTATGATAAAGAAATAAATAGAATTTATTATATAGAAGGTTATGTATATGCTCCTGGTAGAAAAAAAAGAGATTTAATGCAAGAAATTTCTTCCATATTATGGACATTTGAAATATGATTTCATTTATTAAAGGAAAAAAATTAGAGATTGATCCTACAAAAATCATTATTGATGTTAATGGTATTGGATATGAATTGAAAATTTCATTAAGAACATATTCAGAAATTAAAGAACATAGTGTTGTCACACTATTTACACATTTGCAAGTAAAAGAAGATTCTCATACACTATTTGGATTTTATGATAAATCAGAAAGGAAAACTTTTTTAAGTTTATTATCTATATCTGGTGTCGGTCCTAGTACAGCTATTATGATTTTATCATCTTTATCATCTTCAGAATTAAATAGTGCCATTATTAGTTCAGATGTTCTAACAATTAAATCTGTAAAAGGTATAGGATTAAAAACTGCGGAAAGAATCATTTTAGAATTAAAGGATAAAATTTTGAAAAATTTAAATCAAAAAAATTCTAATAATTTTTTGGTTGAAAGGGACAATACTATTAAAAATGAAGCGTTATCAGCATTATCATCTTTGGGTATTTCAAAGAATGTTGTTAATAATCATATCGATAGAGTTTTAGATACTAATAATAATATTTCTCTTGAAGATTTAATTAGAGAAGTACTCAAAAGGTCATAAATACCAAAAAAGGTTATTGTGAACTCGAAATATTTAAAATATTTTATTTTTATATTTATAGCTTTTGCTAGTAATTTTTCTTATTCTAAATCACTTGATTATGATTCTTTATTTATTTCAGATACTATTAAATATGAACCATCTTTTTTTTCAACTTTTCAATTAAAAGATAGATATTCGGATCCATATTCAAATTTATTTTCAAATACTGCTTATGATATTAATTCAAGTATATTAAAAATAAGTTCTTATTATGATACTGCAAAAGTTTTTTTTGTTAGTGAAAAGATGGGGTCATTGTATTATAGACCTTCTATTAGGATACCTTTTAATAAATTTGATAAGTATAATACTGATAATCAGATTAAAAATTATTTTAAGGAAAAATCTATAGGACTTGATGGTGAAAATACTTTAGAAAGTGGTAGGTTAATTCCTAAAATATTTATTCCACAATCTTTAGATAGAATTTTTGGAGGAAATTATATTGACTTACAGGTAAATGGATTTGTAAATTTAGATTTTGGAGGGAGATTTCAAAGAATAGAAAATCCATCTATACCAATTCGTCAGCAAAAAAATGGTGGATTCAATTATGATCAACAAATAAATTTAAGTATAGATGGAAAAGTAGGTGAAAAATTAAAAATTACTGCAAATTTTGATAATAATAATACTTTTGATTTTCAAAATAATTTAAAACTTGAGTATACTGGTTATGATGAAGATATAATAAAAAAAATCGAGGTTGGTAATGTTAGTATGCCTGTACGTAATAGTTTACTTAGAGGTGGACAAAGTCTTTTTGGATTTAAAACTCAATTGCAATTTGGTAGGTTAAGTTTAACAGGTATTTTATCAAGGCAACAAGGAAAAAGTGAATCTATTAAAGTTGAAAATGGATTTCAAGGACGAGAATTTGAGATTATAGCTTCAGATTACGATGAAAATAGACATTTCTTTTTAGGACATTACTTTAGAGATAATTACGAGAAATGGTTAAAATCTTTGCCATTAGTAAGTTCAGGTGTGAATGTTAATAGAGTTGAAGTTTATGTATTAAATAGAACAAATAATTCCGAATCTTTAAGAAATTTTATAGGGTTAACTGATTTAGCAGAAGGAACAAAAATTCTAGCTAGTGGTAATCCATTTATTGGGTCAGGTATTTTTGGACCAAATGATAATTCTTCTAATAGTCTATTTCAAAATCTTCTAGATAATACTAGCATAAGAAATGTCGATTTAGTAAATGATGTACTTATTAATCAATTTGGTTTATCAAAAACGACAGATTTTGAAAAGGTAACTTCAGCAAGAAAGTTAGATAATGATGAGTATATTGTTAATAATGCACTTGGGTATATTTCTCTTTTAAGAAGATTACAAAATGATGAAGTATTAGCTGTTTCATATGAGTACACATTTAATGGGAATGTGTACAAAGTAGGTGAGTTGTCAGAAGATTATCAAAATAAATCAGATGATGAAATTATTATATTAAAATTATTAAGACCATCCAATATTAATACAAAAATTTTTACATGGGATTTGATGATGAAAAACATTTATAATTTAAATGCAACTCAGATTGAAAATGAAAATTTTGATTTAAAAATTTATTATAGAGATGATGCAATTGGTTTTAATAATCCAAGCATTAATGAGGGAATTCTTACTCGAGATAAACCTTTAATTCGTTTATTAGGATTAGATAGACTTAATTATAATAATGATCCACAATATGATGGAAATTTTGATTTTGTAGAAGGATTTACAATAGATTCAAAAAAAGGAAATATAATTTTTCCAGTATTAGAACCATTTGGTTCTACATTAAACTCTTATTTTTTGGCAAGCAATGAAACTAATTTATCTGAAAAATATGTTTTTGAAGAATTATATTCAACTACAAAAAGTGATGCTGAAAAAATATTATCAAAGAATAAATTTTTTATAATTGGAAATGTTTCGTCTGGATCAGGAAGTGAAATTAATTTACCAGGTCTTGATATTTCAGAGAATTCAGTTGTTGTCATGGCGGGAAATATTCAATTGAAAGAAGGGTCTGATTATACGGTAAATTATAATTTGGGTAATGTAAGAATATTAAATCCTGCAATATTAACATCTGGTCAAGAAATAACAATATCATTTGAAAAAGCAGATTTATTTAATTTTCAAACCAAGTGGTTATCTGGTGCAAGAGCAGAATATAGTTTTGATAAAAATACTAATATTGGATTTACAGTTTTTCATTTGAATGAGAGACCAGGAGGGATAACTAGATTTAGTGTTGGAAATGAACCGATAAAAAACACAAAGTATGGATTTGATTTTAATGTTAATAAAGAAAGTGAATTAATAACAAAAATAATAAATACTATTCCATTGCTTGGTACTAGAGAAAAGTCAAATATTAATTTTAGTTCTGAATTTGCTCAACTTATTCCTGGAACTTCCAATGTTATAAATGGTGAAGGCACAACTTATATTGATGATTTTGAAAATTCTGTAACTCCCCTTTCTTTAGGAAGTTCTCCTCTTTCATGGAAATTAGGATCTACACCTGAAACAAATGATAATAGATTTGATTTGAGTAATTCTACTGTTACTAATTTGGGGTATGCATATAAGAGAGCTAAAATTTCTTGGTATAGGATTGATAATATTTTTTATTTAAATGGTGGTATTAATAAACCTTCTAATATTAGTTTAGAAGATCTTCAAAATAATTACGTGAAGTCGATATCACCTCAGGATATTTTTAGACAACAGGACAGACAATTAATTAATACTAATCTACCTATTTTTGATATTGCTTATTTTCCTAGTGAGAGAGGACAATATAACTATAATCCGAATTTATTACAGTCAGGTCTTCTCAATAATCCAAAGTCAAATTTTGGTGCTATTACTAAAAGTATTTCAAATGATACTGATTTTGATAAAACAAATATTCAATATCTAGAATTTTGGCTTATGGATCCATTTATTGATGGTGAGAATGGTAAAATTTTAGATGGTGTTTTTAATAGAAATAATACAACTGGTGGAAAGTTAATATTTAATTTAGGAAATGTATCTGAAGATATAATGAAGGATAATATTCATGCTTTTGAAAATGGATTATCATTTGATTATAGTAATAATGGTATAACAGAAAATGAGTGGGGTAGAGTTACATCCAAGCAATATTTAACTAAATTTTTTGAAAATAATTCTAGTTCAAGAAGAAATCAAGACGTTGGATTTGATGGGTTAAAAAATGAAGATGAAATAAATTATTTTAAAACTAATTTTATTGACAATCTTAATCTTACTAGCGAAGCTAAATTAAATATTGAACTTGATGTTTCTGCTGATAATTTTAAATATTATTTGGGAAATGAATTTGATCAATCTAATAAAAAAATTATTGAAAGATATAAGCATTATAATGGAATGGAAGGCAATACCCCCTTATCATCAAATAGCAGTTATGCTGCTCAGGGTTCACCATATCCTGAAAATGAAGATTTGAATGAAGATAATACATTATCAGATTTAGAAAGTTATTATGAATATGAAATAGATTTATCACCTAATGAGCTTGATATTGGAAAAAATAATATAGTTGATAAGGTTATTGACAAATCAGGAAGTGCAACTTGGTATCAATTTAGAATTCCTATTAGAAATCCCGATAGAATTCAGGGTTCAATTTCTGATTTTAAAACAATTAGATTTATTAGAACTTATCTTACAGATTGGGAAGAACCCGTTGTATTAAGATTAGCAAAATTTCAATTGGTTGGTAGTCAATGGAGAAAATATAAAGAATCTTTATTTGAATCTGGTTTAAATGAAGTTCCAGAATCATCAGAATCAGATTTTGACATATCAGTCGTTAACGTTGAAGACAATAGTATTGGATCAGATATAAAATCCCCTTATGTAGTTCCTCCAGGGATTAAAAGAGATATTGATAATACTACAATCATTCAGAGAAGAACTAATGAACAATCTCTACAACTTTGTTTTAATGATTTATCAGATGGAGATGCCAGAGCTGTTTTTAAAGAATCAAATTTTGATTTAATTAATTATGGTAGAATAAGAATGTTTATTCATGCTGAGGCAAATAATGATGAAATCTTAACAGATAATGAAGTTCATGCGTTTTTAAGATTTGGATCAGATTATGAACACAATTATTATGAGATTGAACTTCCTTTAAAAATAACTAGACCGAGTTTACTTAATCAAAATAATATTAATATAGAGAGATTAGTTTGGCCAGAAGAAAATGAGATAAATTTAGATATTCAAGAACTTTTATCTTTAAAGTCAGAAAGAAACAGGTTAAATATTGATGTAACTACTCCATTTTCTAAAT
>JAYZHG010000013.1:0-18620 GCA_036166735.1 Bacteroidota bacterium
GTTTTTAATAGGTAGTTTATGAATTTTTTCTATAACGATTCCTTTAATAGTTTGTGAATATGATGTTAGAAAAAAAAATAAAAAAAAAACAGTAAAAAATGATTTTAAATTCATTTAAATCTATAATAGATTGAAAAAAATATTACTACAATTACAATTATAATTCCTATATATTTAAATATTTTAAATATTTTAAGTAATAAAACGTTTTCAGTCATATTTGCAAAAGCTCCTAAGGAAAAATGTATCATCCAAACTAATAATATTATTCCTATTGTGGTTGAAAAATTGATATACATAATTTTTTTTTGATAAATTTAATAATCTTATGCGAGAGATAATTTATTTCTTTATTTTAATTACTACATTTTCTTGTAGTAGTAGTGTTCTATACTCTGAATTAAATCATGATGATGGAGTTTCGTTTTATAATGAAAAAAAATTTTCTGGATTAGCAATTGAAAAAGATAAATCTGATAATATAAGAGTTGAAAAATTATATAATGAAGGTATTAATTTATCTACTAAACTATTTGACTCAAAAGGTAATATAGAAAGTGAATGGATATATGGAAATTCTAACATATTTGTAACACGATTTTTTGATAGTGGTAAAGTAGAAAGTAAGGAAGTTTTTGATAGATCTTTAGTTAGAAATGGAAAATCTATTTCATTTTATAGAAATGGCAATAAAAAAAGTGAATGGAACTTTAAAAGTGGATTAAGAGATGGTATTCAAAAAAATTATTTTGCAAATGGAAAACTTTCAGATGAAAGGGAAATGAGTAATGGAAATGAAAATGGATTTACTAGAATTTATAATAGAGAGGGAGAACTTTTAAAAGAAATATTTTTTAAGAATGGATTAGCCACAAAAATTTAAATTATTTTTTTATTGTTAAATAATTTCCATCAATTGAAGCTAAGTAAGATGTTAAGTCTGAGTTTGCTGGTCCACTGATAAAATTTCCAGAATTAGAAAATATTGAAGTATGACATGTACAAGTAAAATTTTCATTTGAATATTGCCAACTTGTTCTACAACTTGCATGAGGACATTCATTGGAGAATGCTCTAATTACATTACTCCCAACATTAACAATTAACATGGCACCTTCTGAAAACAATTTCCAAGATCCATCATTTGTTAAAGTTGAAAATGACGAATGAGTTAAATCTATTATATAAAGATTTCCATCTATAACGTATCCAGTTTCTGCAAATGCATCTGTATTAGTTGGAACTAAATCATCATCATCACCACAACTTATAAAAAAAGATGATCCTAGACTTGCGAAAAGTGCTGAAGACCCAGCTGTTTTTAAAAATTCTCTTCTTTTATTTTTCATAATTTTTTTTAAAAATACTTTTTTTGATTTTTATAAACTAATTAGATATTGAAATTTTATAAAAAATTGTGAATTATCCATGTATAATGACCCAAATTCATCATTTATTTCTTCTCTAAGTGCATTTTGATTTCCTCCTATATAGAATATTGTAAAAGCATTTGGGTTCCATTGAAATAATGGTTGGATTAATAATTTTTTTTGAAAATCATTATATTCTGAGATTAGTCTAAAACTTATAGATTTAGTAAATTGATATCTTCCACTTAATCTTGCTATATAACCTTTAAAATAATTTTTACTAATGCTTATTTTTTTTAATCTAGAATATGTTATACTGGGAGTTAAGTTAAAATTATCATTAATTTGAAAACTTAGCCTACTAAAAAAAGATAATTCTTTACCTATTTGAGGATCATCTTCATTATAAGCTATATCTTTTCCTAAGCTTGCTTTTAAGAAAAAAGAAAAAAATTCACTTGTTTGACTTCTTATATTTATTTCATTTTTAGGTAACATTTTATAATCTTTCCCTTCATAATTTTTAAATACATCTAGATCGTATGTATAAGTTATATCAGTATTTCCTATTGTTTTAGCTTTTGAAATAAGATCAATGCTTATAACTTTTAATTCATTTTCAAAGTTGTAAAGAAAATCACCTTTAAATCCAAAGCCATATGATTGAATATTTTTTTTGTTAATTATGTTTTTATATTCTTGAACAAGAGTAAGCCACCTTCTATCATTTTTAACTACAAATCCAACATCAGTTCTATAGCCTGGGGAAAGATTCTTATATTCAATCATACTTACCCAATGTTCAGTATTTCTTAAAAGTTTAACATAAATAGCATCACCATTGAATTTTTCTCCATCAAGATTTACGGTTTTATTATTAAATACATCATCTGTTTCAATCCAATCATTAATTGGTTCTTCATTAAAATTTTTAAATACTTCAAAACTAAATTTCCAAATTTTAGAGAATTGAAATAATCCATCCAACCCAAATAAGTTTCCATAACCTCCATTTTTATAGTATCTACTACTAGAAAATAATCCAATTTTATTATTATTTTTGAATATTCTTTGGTATCTAAATACATTGACTATACTTTGATTTCCTTGACCAAAATATGATCTATCATTCCCTGCAATTTGATAAGGTGAATTTTTATCTAAAGCTGTAAGAAAAAATATTCTTGTATTTTTACCTTGACTAAGGAGTTTTGAAGAAAATATTGGGTTATTGATGGATCTAGAATAAAATGCTCCATCAGAAAATTTAACTAAATCACTCCCTCTATTAAAGAATGGTCTTTTTTCAGGATAAAGTAAAGCATAAGCTGAATTGATATCAATTTGAGTTACATCAGCTTCTACTTGTGAAAAATCTGGATTAATTGTTACTTCTATTGATGTATTTTTTGTGATATCAAGATTTAATCCAATACCAGCATCTCCTGAAGGGTTAGAATATTTTAAGCTATTAGTATTAGTTTCATAATCACCTACAAAATTGCCTGATACATAAGGGAGAAGTTCAATTTTTTTTTCAATATTAATATTATTAATTATTAATAATTTAGTTACTTGACATACTTCACAAGGGTTATCTCTATCTCTCCTTTCATTGCTTAATCCGATTTCATTTGAATTTTCATCATAGTATTTTCTAAACATATTAAAATGCCATTTTTGATTAGTTCCATTAGGAAATGGTAATGAAGAAAAAGGAATTTTCATTTCTACATTATAACCATCTTCAACAATTGTTCCAGATGATTCATAATTAATATTAAATGAACCGTCATAGCGTTCTTCATCAGTTAATGCATCTATTCCTTTTACATCATATTGACTTCCAAAAGGGTTAGAGGCTAGTAATATATTATTTCTTGCATCTCTATATGTATCAAATCTTATAAGAACAACATCATCATTCCACATTCCATAATCATCTCTTTGTCTTATAGCTGATCTTATGTTACTTGGATTTCCATATGCATAAAAAGCAACAAAAAGGTAATTGTCAGAATAAGTTATATAACCGGTAGTTTTTACATTTGCTTTTGTATTATAGTTAGGTTCAATTTCTAAATCAAGATCTACTATTTTTGCATTTTTCCATTCTTCTTTATTTATTGTTCCATCAATAATAATAGAATTAGGTTCCGATTTAATTAAATCATAAGAATCTTGAGCTTTTAGAGTATTGATTATTAGAAATAAAATAAAAAAGCCTTTATAAAATCTCATTAAGTATTTTTAATTATGTGAAAATAAGTAAAAATCAAATACTTTAAATATATAGATGTCTTTAAGGTTAATATCTTTCGATAAAAAAATTAAATTTGTTTAATGCCTACTTACTATATAACAACATTAAATATTATTATTCCAATATTTGTAATTCTAATTTTATTGGAAATATTTTATGCTAATATTATTAATAAATCATTTGTTATTAGGAGTATGGATACTCTGTCAAGCCTTTGTTCTGGTTTGACTAACGTTATTAGGGATGTTTTAGGATTAACTGTAATAATAGTATCATATAGTTTTATGGTCGATAATTTTGCTTTATTTACTATTAAAACTACTTGGATTACCTATGTCGTTGCTTTTATAGGTATAGATTTTGCAGGGTATTGGGTTCATAGAATTAATCATAGTATTAATTATTTTTGGAATCATCATATTGTTCATCATAGTAGTGAAGAGTTTAATTTAGCATGTGCTTTAAGGCAGTCAATTTCTAATTTTTTTTCTTTAACATTTGTTTTTTTAGTACCGACAGCTATTGTAGGAGTACCAGCAGAAGTAATTACATTTTTGGCTCCTCTACATCTTTTTGCTCAGTATTGGTATCATACTAGACTTATTGGAAAGCTTGGTTTTTTAGAATATATATTAGTAACGCCATCTCATCATAGAGTTCATCATGCTATTAATAAAGAGTATTTAGATAAAAATCTTTCTCAAATATTTATTATTTGGGATAAACTATTTGGTACTTTTCAAAAAGAGTTAAATGAAGTTCCTCCAGTTTATGGTGTTAAAAGACCGGTTAGATCTTGGAATCCGATTTTTATAAATTTTACCCATTTAATGGTATTAATTAAAGATGCTTGGAGAACAAATAATTGGTATGATAAATTGAGAATATGGTTTATGCCTACGGGATGGAGACCAAAAGATGTAGAAAATGAGTTTCCTATAGTTTCTATAGATTCATCAAATGATTATGAAAAATATTACCCCAATTTATCAATGAAATTACAGATTTGGTCTTGGATACAATATACATTGGTTTTTTGTTTTATGATGTATTTTATAAATAGCCTTCATAGAATTAGTTTTGTTGAGGGTATTCAATATGCTGTTTTTTTATATGTTTCTATTTATGGTCTAACTAGTCTTATGGATCAGGATTCTTATGCATGGATTTTTGAAATAGGAAAATCTTTGTTCGGTTTTGTATTAATAATTTTCTATGGAGACTGGTTTTTTATAAGTACCTATTCAGATCATGCAATAACATTATTGCAAATTTATTTTGTAAGTTCATCTACTATTGTACTTTATTTTTCTTTTTATGAGAAAAAATTAACTGCTGTTACTAATTAAATTATTTTTCATTCATGAAAGGATACCTGTAATCAGTTGGACTTTCAAATACTTCTTTGGTTGTTCTTGGTGATACCCATCTTACTAGATTCAGATAAGAACCTGCTTTATCATTGGTTCCGGATGCTCTACTTCCTCCAAATGGTTGTTGACCGACAACTGCACCAGTAGGTTTATCATTTATATAAAAATTTCCAGCCGCATACTCTAACTTTTTATTAGCTAATTCTATCGCATCTTTTTCTTTTGCAAAAATGGCTCCTGTAAGTGCATAAGGAGATGTGTTATTAACTAAATCAAGTGTTTCTTCATATTTTTCTTTGTCGTAAATATGAATGGTAACTATAGGACCAAAAATTTCTTCACACATTAGTTTACTTTTTGGATTTGAAGATAAAAATATTGTTGGTTCAATATAATATCCTTCAGATTTGTCATAATTCCCTCCAATTAAAAGTTCATGATTATTATCTTTCTTGGCAAAATCAATGTATGAAGTTATATTATCAAAAGCTTTTTCATCGATTACTGCATTTACAAAATTTGTGAAATCTTCTGGATTACCCATTTTTAGAGTTGAAAGTTCATTTAATAGATTTTCTTTAATAGGTTCCCATAAATTATCTGGTATATATACTCTAGATGGTGCACTACATTTTTGTCCTTGAAATTCAAATCCTCCTCTAATTATTGCTGTTGAAATTGCGAGAAAATCAGCAGATTTATGTGCAATAATAAAGTCTTTTCCACCTGTTTCTCCTACAATTCTTGGATAAGATTTATAATTACTAATATTGTCACCTATCTCTTTCCAAAAATTTTGAAAAACATTTGTACTTCCTGTAAAATGAATACCACCAAAGTCTGGATGTTTAAATATAATATCTCCTGCTGTTTTACCATCTGTGTGAATGAGGTTTATGACACCATTAGGTAAACCTGCTTCTTTAAAAACTTGCATTATAATATCTGCAGAATAAATTTGTGTTCGAGATGCTTTCCAGACAACCGTATTACCCATTAATGCAACACTAGAGCATAAATTTCCAGCAATAGAAGTGAAATTAAAAGGACTAAGAGCAAAAATAAATCCTTCTAGTGGTCTATATTCTAAAGAATTTTTCATTCCTTCAGGAGATATAGGTTGTTCTTCATTTATTTTACTCATATAATATGGATTAAATCTTAAAAAATCAATTAACTCACAAGCTGCATCTATTTCTGCTTGAAATATATTTTTTGATTGTCCAAGCATTGTTGTAGCATTAATTTTAGCTCTATATGGTCCAGCAATTAAATCAGCAGCTTTAAGAAAAATTTCTGCTCTTTTAGCAGCACCTAGTGCATTCCAACTTTTTTTAGCACTCATAGCAGCTTTAATTGCTGAATGAACATGAGATGCATCCCCATGATTATAATAGCCTAATGTATGATTATGATTATGGGGAGGTGATATTTTGATTTTATTATCAGTTCTTATTTCTTTTCCATTTATATACATTGGAATATCTACTTCTTTACTTTTAAAATCATTTAATACTTTTTTTAGCTCTTTTTTTTCTTTTGATCCAGGAGAATAATTCAAAATAGGTTCATTAATAGGTATTGACATTTTAAAAATTTCTTTATTCATGATTTTGTAGTTTTAAATATTTATTTGTTAAATCTTGTTATAACAATTTTATGTTTGTGCAAAGAACATTTTTATTAATTAATTTTGCACGATATTTAAAATTAATAACATTTTATATATGATGGTAAGAAATAGCTTTCTAATAATTTTTTTATTAATTAATATTTCATTTTACTCTAATGATTTATTTTCACAGGGCCAAAATAAAATTATTCAATTATCTGGAGTGGTAGTAGGTGAAGATAGTATTTCTGGTGTAGGAGGAGTTCATATATATGTTCCGGCAGCGGGTAGAGGAACAACTTCAAATCCATATGGTTATTTTGCAATGCCTGTACTTGCTTCAGATAGTATTATTGTAAGTGCTGTAGGTTATCAAAAGCAAAATTTTATTATGCCTGGTGATAAGGGTGAATCGGTAACTTTAATTATAGAATTAAAACCAGATACAACAATTTTACCAGAACTTGAAATTTTTCCTTATCCAACTGAAGATTTATTTAAAAAAGCAGTTTTAGCAATAGAATTACCTAATAGAAAAGATTTAGAAAATCTTGATAAATCCTTAAATAAGGATATGTTAAGAAAAATGTATGCAAATCAACCCATGAGTGCTAATATGAATTACAAGTATTTTATGGACCAACAAATGTTGTCAACTTCTCAAAAATATCAATTACCATCAAATCCTTTATTGAATCCTTTTGCATGGGTAAAATTTATAAAGGCAATTAAAAGAGGGGATTTTAAAAAGAAAGATTAATTGCAGTTTGTTTCTATCATTTTTAAATTAATATTTGTTTTATCTAGTAAAATGGATTTATTCTAATCAAGACATGCTTGCTCATAATTTTCAAGATCATAATTTTAGTTTTGTAGCCCCGACAAGAATCGAACTTGCATCTAAAGTTTAGGAAACTCCTATTCTATCCATTGAACTACAGGGCCATATAAAACAAAATTATATTTCATTAGTTAAAAAAATTATAAATAAACAATATAATTTGTAGCTTTATATTTCTAATTATAATTGAGTTTTAAGATGGCAGAAGAGTTTAAGAAAAGACAGGAAGAATTTCGAAAACTTGTTTTAGAATTTGAATTACAAGTTAAAAATAATATCGATTTTTATTATGATTCTGAATATTATGAAAGAATTGTAAAATGGTATATTGATAATCATAAATTTAAATTAGGACTTAAAGCTATTGAAATTGCTCTTGCTCAACACAAATTTTCTTCGGATTTATTAATTCAAAAAGCAAATATTCTTATTGCACTACAAAAATTTAGTAAAGCACTTATATCTTTAGATAAGGCCCATTCACTTAATCCTAAAGATGAAAACATTTTTATTTTAACTGGTCAAGTGAAAATTATATTAGGATACTATGATGATGCTATTGAAACTTTTAAAAAAGCTTTAGATATTTCAGAAAATAAAGATGAAATTTTTTATCAAGTGGGATTAGCATATCAGGCAAATGGTAAATTTAATCATGCTACGGAAAATTTTAAGAAAGCTATTGATATAAATATAAATCATGAAAATGCATTATATGATTTAGCTTATTGTTTAAATCTTACTGGTGAATTAAAAAATAGTATTCATTATTATAAAAAATTTATAGATGAAGATCCTTATTCAGAATTTGCTTGGTTTAATCTTGGTAATATTTATAATAAATTAAAAAAATATTCTAAGGCTGCTGAAGCTTTTGAGTATGCTATTGCAATAGATGATCAATATTCAGCAGCTTTTATGAGTCTTGGAGATAGTTATAATAACTTAGAAAAATTTGCTTTAGCAAAGAAATGTTTTGAAAAGGCATTAGAACTAAATGGCCCTTCTCCTGATATTTATTATAATCTTGGAAGAGTATATTATTTATTAAAAGATTTTAATACATCAATCAATTTTTATCAGAGATCAATAAAAATAGATCAGTTTTATAAGAATTCATACTATGGTTTAGGTAAAAGTTTATCTTCTATGGACAAATGGTTTCAAGCTATTTATTACTTTAAGAAAGCTCAAAAATTTGATAATAATAATATTGATTTTTTGAAATCATTAGCTTATGCGGAATTTAAAGTTGGAAATTTAGTGTCGAGTATTGATGTATATACTAAAGTAATGGAACTTTATCCTGAGGATGTACAATCATGTTTAGATTTTTCTTTTATTTATTATGAAAGTGGTGATATTAAGAAAGCAATCTCAATTATTAATGAAGGAATTGCCGAAACTCCTGGAGAATCTTTGTTTTATTATAGGCTTGTCATTTATCTTTTAGATGATGGTAAGTATAAGGAGGCAATAAATGTTTTGGAGAGTGCATTATCTATCAATTTTGAAAATCATGATGTTTTATTTGATTTTATTCCGAAATTTGAAACTCAGTCTGCTTTAATAAGGGTGATAAATCAATTTAAAAAAAATAATAAATTATGAATTATTACTTAAAAAATATTCCAGAGAGAGAACTTAAACCAAGGGATCGTGGTATTACGAGGGTTATGGATAAGGGCTTAAGTATTAGACAATGTGAAGATTTAATAGAATCCAGTGGGAAATATATTGATTTTATAAAATTAGGTTGGTCGACTTCATATTTAACTGAAAATCTTAAAGAAAAAATTAAAATATTTAGAGATGCTAATATTGCAGTATATTTTGGAGGAACTCTTTTTGAAGCATTTTTAATTAGAGATCAATTGGATGACTATGTAAAGGTTTTAAAAAAATATAATTTAAAGTATGCTGAAGTATCAGATGGTTCAATTACAATTTCTCACAAAAAAAAGTGTGAATGTATTTCAAAGTTAGCAGAATATGTTACAGTGTTATCAGAAGTTGGTTCAAAAGATACTAAAAAGATAATTCCCCCATATAAATGGATTAGACAAATGCGTGCAGAACTTAATGCTGGATCTTGGAAAGTTATAGGAGAGGCTAGAGAATCTGGAAATGTTGGTCTTTTTAGACAATCAGGAGAAGTTAGACAAGGATTAGTAGAAGAAATTTTAACTGAAATACCACAAGAAAAAATTATTTGGGAGGCTCCTAATAAAGTTCAGCAAGTATGGTTTATTAAGTTACTTGGTCAAAATGTTAATCTTGGTAATATAATAGCGGATGAGGTAATTGCATTAGAAACTACTAGAATAGGTATAAGAGGAGATACTTTTAATGAATTCTTAAAGTAATTAATGTATTTAAAATCATTTATAATTTTCCTTAAAGGATCAGCAATGGGATTAGCTGATTTAATTCCTGGAATATCCGGCGGAACTATAGCATTAATTTTAGGTATTTATCGAACATTCATTAACTCATTAAAATCTATTAATCTTCAATCTCTAAAATTATTATTTACTTGTAATTTTAAGGGATTAAATAAACAACTAAACTTAGTTTTTTTGATTCCTTTGTTTTCTGGAATTATTTTTTCAGTTTTAGTTTTTTCGAGTTTAATTTTTTTCTTCTTAGAAGAATTCCCTATTCATTTATTTTCTATTTTTTTTAGTCTAATTTTTTTTTCTTCATTATACTTAATTACAAAAACACCTTCTAATATTTTATCAAAAACAGTTTTAATATTAATAGGAATTGAGGTTGGTTATGTGCTTTCAATTTTAAATCCTTTTTATGTTTCAGACACTTATATGTCTATTTTTTTATCTGGCTTAATAGCTACATCAGCTATGCTTTTGCCTGGAATATCGGGCAGTTATATTTTGGTTTTATTAGGAAAATATAAGATAGTTTTAGAAGCATTAAATAATTTTAATTTTGATATATTAATATTTTTTTTATTAGGTTCTATTTCTGGAATTTTATTATTTTCAAGATTCATATCATTACTTCTAAGTAATTATTATAATGCTACAATTTTATTATTGTCAGGATTGATGATTGGTGCATTAAATAAAATATGGCCCTGGAAGTATAATAATTTTAATATTTCACCGAATGATTATCACAATTTAACTGGTAGTGATGATTATTTTTATCATGCATTTATAATTTTTATATTATGTGGTTTATTTTCATTTATAATTAATTATACAAAACATGAATAAATTTGGTTTAATTGGTTTTCCTTTGAAACACTCATTTTCTAAAAAATATTTTGATAATAAATTTTTGAATAATAAGATTAAAAATGTTTCATACGATAATTATGAAATTAATGATATCCAAGAGCTTAAAGATCTAATTAAAAATAATCCAGAAATTAAAGGGTTAAATGTTACAATTCCATATAAAAAAAAAATAATTCCTTTTTTAAATAAAATTGATTCTAAAGCTAAATTAATAGGTGCTGTTAATGTTGTTAAAATAAATGATGATTTTTTGATTGGTTATAATTCAGATTATTTAGGTTTTAAACAAAGTTTAGAATCTTGGATACCTAATAATAATTTTTCAGCTTTAGTATTTGGTTCTGGAGGTAGTTCAAGAGCTGTAATTCAAGTTCTTAAAGATATGAACATAACATATACAATTGTGTCAAGATCTTTATCAAATAATTATAAAACTTATGAACAAGTGATAGATGAAAATTTATTATTAACTAATAAATTAATTATAAACACAACACCATTAGGAATGTTTCCGGATGTTAATTCTTGTCCAAATATTTCTTATGATAGTCTTAGTGATTCTCATTATGTTTATGATTTAGTTTATAATCCTGAAGAAACTCTTTTTATAAAGAAATGTCAAGAGTTTGGTTCAAATACTAAAAATGGTTTAGATATGCTTTACAGACAAGCTGATATTTCTTGGAATTTATGGAATAAATAATTTAAATATTGAATTTTAATTTAAAATCAGATTTTAAACCAAAAGGTGATCAGCTTAGTGCTATAAAGAAATTAAATTATGGTATAAATAATAAAGAAAAAGCTCAGGTTTTACTTGGAGTTACTGGGTCGGGTAAAACATTTACAATGGCAAATGTTATTTCAGAACAAAATAAACCCACTCTTATTTTGTGTCATAATAAAACTTTGGCGGCTCAATTATATGGAGAGTTAAAACAATTTTTCCCTGATAATGCTGTTGAATATTTTATTTCGTATTACGATTATTATCAACCAGAAGCTTATATTCCAACTACTAATGTATATATAGAAAAGGATTTATCTATTAATCAAGAGATTGAAAAGTTAAGACTAAGTGCTTCATCTTCTCTTTTATCTGGAAGGAATGATGTTATTGTAGTTGCTTCGGTTTCATGTATATATGGTATTGGTAATCCTGATGATTTTGGAAAAAATGTTATAAAATTAAAAATAGGAGATACTTATAATTTAAAAGAACTACTATTTTTATTTGTTGATATTCTTTATGAAAGATCTTATGAAGAAGAATTTAAAAGAGGCTCATTTAGGTTAAAAGGAGATACGTTAGATATTTTTGTTGCTTATGATGACTTTATTTATAGAATAATTTTTTGGGGTAAAGAAATTGAATCAATTCAAAAAATTGATCCAGCTTCAGGAAGAAAAATTTCAGATCAAGAAAGTATAATAATTTATCCAGCAAATTTGTTTGTCACATCTAAAGATGTAATAGATATTGCATTAACTGAAATTGAAAAAGATTTAGATAAACAAGTAAATTTTTTTGAAAAAGAAGGAAAATTTTTTGAAGCTAAAAGAATTAAAGAAAGAACAGAATTTGATTTGGAAATGATAAATGAAATTGGTTATTGTTCTGGAATTGAAAATTATTCTCGATATTTTGATAGAAGAAATCCTGGAAAAAGACCATTTTGTTTACTTGATTATTTTCCTGATAATTTTTTGATGTTTATTGATGAGAGCCATGTGACAATACCACAAGTTAGGGCAATGTGGGGGGGGGATAGATCTAGGAAAATGAATTTAGTAGAATATGGTTTTAGGTTACCATCAGCACTTGATAATAGGCCTTTAAATTTTCAAGAATTTGAATCTATGATAAATCAAGTAATTTTTGTTGGTGCAACACCATCAGAGTACGAGCTTACTAGTTCTGGAGGTTCAATTGTTGAACAAATTATTAGACCAACTGGATTATTGGATCCCAAAATTGAAGTTAGAAAATCTGAGAATCAGATTGATGATATTCTGAATGAAATTAATCTTAGAGTTGATAAAGATGAGAGAATTTTAATTACTACTTTGACAAAAAGAATGTCTGAAGAACTTTCTAAGTATTTACTTAATAGTGGTGTTGCTTGTAGGTATATGCATTCGGAGATAGATACTTTAGAAAGAGTTAATATTTTAAGAGGATTGAGACTAGGTGATTTTAATGTTTTAGTTGGAGTTAATTTATTAAGAGAAGGATTAGATCTACCAGAAGTTTCATTAGTAATAATTCTTGATGCAGATAAAGAAGGATTCTTGAGAAATGAAAAATCATTAATACAAACTTCAGGTAGAGCAGCTAGAAATGTAAACGGTTTAGTTATTATGTATGCTGATAAAATTACTAAATCAATGGATTCAACTATTAAGAAAACTCAGAGAAGAAGGAAACTTCAAAATGAATATAATATTAAAAATAATATTATTCCAAAAACCATTTCTAAATCCAAAGAATACATAATAGCTCAGACTACAGTTGGCAAAAAGTTAAGTGAAGAAAATAAATTTATATCTAAATTAGAAATTGATCCTGTTATTAAAAGTATGAGCAAAGAAGAAATTGATAAAATCATTTTAAGAAATGAAAAACAAATGAACACTGTTGCAAAAAATTTAGATTTTTTTGAAGCTGCAAGATTAAGAGATGAAAATATAGAATTAAAAAAAATTATAGAATCAAAATTAGATTTTAGGTAATTTCCATCCGTTGTTATATTTAGGAGTAATTAAACTATTTGCTTTGTAATCATAACCAAAATTACCTCTTTCTTTATTCCAATAAATTTTGTTTCCAGTTTTATAAGCAATATTGCCCATATGAGCATTAATTGCTGCTATACTACCACTTTCAATACCACAGTTTAAAGAATTTGAATCATTATTTTTTATGCAATCTATAAAATTCTTAGTGTGGGCATCTAGAGCATTAAAATCAACTGATTGTTTTGGAATTTTTTCAATGTGAAAATTTCCTCCATTTCTATGATCTCTTTCTGGAATGACTTCCCATCCTCCTCTATTGATAACTAAAGTACCATTATTTCCAATGAATGCGATTCCTTCACCTTTTCCATAATTACCTCCATCAATACCATTTGCATGTTCCCATAGCATTGTAAAATTATCATATTTATATATTGTTTGTAGGGTATCTGGTGTTTCAGTATCTTGATTGGGATAACCAAATTTACCACCAGATGCCATTATTGAAATAGGGTCTTTTGCTTTCATACCATACAATGCAATGTCAATTTCATGTACTCCCCAATCAGTCATTAGACCACCAGCATAATCCCAGTACCATCTAAAATTAAAATGAAATCTATTTTGATTAAATTTTCTCATAGGAGCAGGTCCAAGCCACATGTTATAATTAACTCCATGAGGTGGATTAGTATCTGGTTTATTATCCACCCAGCCATACCATCCTTGGTATGCCCATACTTTTACTAATCTTATATCTCCTAGTTTTCCAGACCATAGATAATCTAGAGCTTCTTTATATTGACCGCCACTTCTTTGCCATTGTCCTATCTGAACACATTTATTATGTTTTTTTGCAGAATTGAGCATAATATTTGCTTCAGCTATCGAATTTGAAATTGGTTTTTCACAGTAAGCATGTTTTCCAGCTTCTAAAGAATGTACTAGATTTAAACAGTGCCAGTGATCTGGTGTTCCAATAACTACTGCATCAATATCTTTGTTTTCTAACATTTTTCTATAATCTCCATAAAGTAGTGGTTTTTTACCTGTAACTTCTTCAACATTATTAGATCGATTATTTAAAACATTTTCATCAACATCACATATTGCTATACAATCTGTTTCACTATTTTTTAGTATAGATTTCATATCTGCCCACCCCATTCCTTTACATCCAATTAGACCAAAATTTACTTTTTCATTAGGGGAAACGTATTTTCTCATAGACGAAATTGAAGATAGAGGCATTGTAGAAAAAATTGAAGCACCTAAACCTATTTTAGCAGATTTTATAAAAAAAGATCTTCTTGAGTCAATCATTATTTAAACTTTACTATTTACTTCTTCCCAATTAATTAAATTAAAAAAAGCATTTATATAGTCTGGTCTTCTATTTTGATAATTTAGATAATATGCATGTTCCCATACATCGATACCTAAAACAGGAATACTTTTGTCAGTACATATTCCTGGCATTAGTGGATTATCTTGATTTGCAGATGAACATATTTCTAATTTATCACCTGTTTTACATAACCATGCCCAACCAGATCCAAACCTAGTCATTGCAGCAGTTGTAAATTTTTCCTTAAAATTATCATAACTTCCAAAATTGGAATTTATAGCATCAGCTATTTTACCAGTAGGATTACCACCACCATTAGGTGAAAGGATTTTCCAGAATAAAGAGTGATTGTAATGCCCACCACCATGATTTCTTATTGCAGGATTATCTGTATGATTTCTACATAGTTCTTCTAACGATTTACTTTCTAATTCATTTCCTTTTATTGCATTGTTTAAATTTGTTAAATACAAATTATGATGCTTGGTATGATGAATCTCCATCGTTTTTGTATCGATATGTGGTTCTAAGGCATCGTATGAGTAAGATAGATTAGGTAAAGAAAAGGCCATTTTTGTAAAAGTTTATAGGTTAAAAAATATAACTCAATTTAAGAATTTTATATGATATACTAATAAATCAACTTCTTAATTTAAAAAAAAATGAGTTTAATAATTCTTTACATTCATTTTCAAGAATATTTGAAGTTATAATCAATTTTTTATTGATGGATTTTAAAGATTTTCTTAGGTAGCCTTTTTCTTTATCATCAAGACCATAAATTACTTTAGAAATTTTTGATAAATGAATTGCTCCAGTGCACATTGTACAAGGTTCTAGAGTAATATAAAGTTCACAATCATTTAAGTATTTACTTCCTATTTTATTTTGGGCTGATGTTATTGCAATCATTTCTGCATGGGCTGTTGCATCATTTAATCTTTGAGATTGATTGTACCCTTTACTTATAATTTTATCTTTATGTACTATAATTGCCCCAATAGGTATTTCTTCTTCTTCATAAGCTTTTTTTGCTTCGATTAAAGCAAGTTTCATATAGTGTTCGTCTCTTTTCTTTATTAAATTCATACTAATTGTAAGATTATAAAAAAAATGAATGCATTGTTTATAAATCTATTAATTTTGTTTGTAAAATTTAATTATGTTGAGATCACATACTTGCGGAGATTTAAGAATAAATGATGTTGGATCAAAAGTTTCTTTGTGTGGTTGGGTTCATAAAGTAAGAGACAAAGGAAAAATGATATGGATAGACTTAAGAGATAAATATGGCATTACTCAATTAATTTTTGAAGATTCTAATACTGACGCAAATACTTTTTTAAAAGCACGGAATTGTGGAAGAGAATTTGTTTTAAAAATTACAGGACTTGTTTCTGAAAGATCAGCTAAAAATAAAAATATCGATACTGGTGATGTTGAAATTATTGTTGATGAAATTCAATATCTAAATAAATCAGAATTACCACCTTTTATTATTGAAGATGAAACTGATGGGGGTGAAGAATTAAGAATGAAATATAGGTATTTAGATTTGAGAAGGAATCCTCTTCAAAAGAATCTTAAATTAAGACATCAATTAATGAAGGAAACTAGAAATTTTTTGGATTCAAAAAATTTTATCGAAATTGAAACTCCTGTTTTAATAAAGTCAACCCCTGAAGGAGCTAGAGATTTTGTTGTTCCATCTAGAATGAATCAAGGAGAATTTTATGCATTACCACAATCTCCTCAAACATTTAAACAACTTTTAATGATTTCTGGTTTTGATAAGTATTATCAACTTGTAAAATGTTTTAGAGATGAAGATTTAAGAGCTGATAGGCAACCAGAATTTACTCAGATTGATTGTGAAATGTCATTTGTGGAAAGAAATGATATACTTTCTAATTTTGGGGATTTAATTAAATATTTATTTAAGAAAGTTTTAGGAATAACTATTAGTAATATTCCTGTTATTGAATTTTCTGATGCTATAGATTTATATGGTAATGATAAACCAGATCTTCGTTTTGATATGCAATTTATTGATTTATTTAATGATGTTAAAGGTGGTGGTTTTAATGTTTTTGATGATGCTGAAACAATTATTGGTATAAACGTTCCCAATTGTTCAGAATATTCTAGAAAACAAATTGATGAACTTACTGAGTTTGTTAAAAAACCTCAAATTGGGGCAAAAGGATTAGTTTATATAAAGTACAATAAAGATGGAACATTAAAGTCTTCTATTGATAAATTTTATAGTTCTGATAAATTATTGGATATTGTTAGTAAGTGCAATTCTAATAAAGGGGATTTAGTATTAATACTTGCTGGAGAAAAAAATAATACTCAAAATGCTTTATCAGAATTAAGACTTTTAATGGGTAATAAACTTGGTTTAAGAAATCCTAAAGAATTTAAACCTGTTTGGGTAGTAAATTTTCCTCTTTTAAAATGGAATGAGGAATTAAAAAGGTTTAATGCTATGCATCATCCATTTACTTCACCAATAAATGAAGATATTTCTTTACTTGATAAAGATCCTTCATCTGTTAGAGCAAATGCATATGATTTAGTTATAAATGGTGTTGAAATTGGTGGTGGATCTGTTAGAATTTTTGAAAAAGAACTTCAAGAAAAAATGTTTAATGTATTAGGTTTTACTAAAGAAGAATCGAAAGAACAATTTGGCTTTTTATTGAATGCTTTTCAATATGGAACTCCTCCACATGGTGGGATTGCATTTGGTTTTGATAGGTTATGTGCTTTATTTGGTGGCAAAGAATCTATTAGAGATTTTATTGCATTTCCAAAAAATACATCTGGACGCGATGTAATGATCGATTCTCCTTCAAAAATTAAATTGGATCAACTTAAAGAACTTGGACTATGATTATTTAAAATAAATTATATTTTTTAATTTATTCTCTTTCTATTGCATCCATTAAAAATTTTTCCCATCCTGGAGTAGAAGATTTTTCTTCATCAACAATTTTTTTAGCATCATCAAGTAGTTGCCTAGCATCAAAAATTATTCCATCTTTTATTGTATACTTAATTCCTCCAACTCTTATTGCTTCATTGTTATCATTAATTTTTATGTCACCTGTTCCATATAGATATTTCAGGTTTTTAAGAGGGTTTTCTTTCATAATTATCATATCAGCATATTTTCCTACCTCAATAGTTCCTATTTCTTGTTCCATGCCAATTGCTTCAGCAGCATGAAGTGTAGCGGCTCTTATAACTTCCATAGGATGAAAACCTGATTCTCTAATAAGTTCAAGTTCTTGGATATAACCAAAACCATAAAGATTATACATATAACCAGAGTCAGCTCCAGCAGTAACTCTACCACCTCTATTTTTATATTCATTAATAAATGTCATCCAAAGTTTGTAATTTTCTTTCCATTCCATTTCCATTTCTGTTCCCCAGTCATAGTAAGCAGCACCATGAGAATCTCTTCCGGGAAGAAAAAATTTAAGTAGTGTTGGAGTAGTGTAAGTTTTATGCCATTCTAATCTACTTCCTCTGCCCACATCTCTAAAAATACTATAAGGGACAAAAGTTACATCTATAGTAAAATCTAATTCAATTAGTTCATCCATAACTGCATTCCATTTTTTAGAATACGGTTTAGCCGCTTGTTTCCATAATCTTCCTGCTTCACCAAACCTATGTTGTTCGTTCATATAATTATAGTCAAGAGGATAATTTTGAACAGTTTTATCATCAAAAAGTGCTTCTGGTAAACCATACCAATGTTCCATTGTAGTAAGACCTAATCTAGCAGTTTCTA
>JAYZHG010000014.1:0-11045 GCA_036166735.1 Bacteroidota bacterium
CGTATATTAATAACTAATTTTATTTTATTATGGTAACACTTATATCACCATCTAAAACGTTAAATTTTGATGATAATAATTTTTGTAGCTTCAACACTAATTGTAGGTTGATTAATCATACTAGTGAACTTCATAAAATATTAGTAAATTTTTCTATTAATGATTTAAAAGATTTGATGAATGTAAGTGATAAAATTGCAGAGTTAAATTATAATAGATTTAAAAGTTGGGAAGAACCCTCTAAATCTGATTCTTCAAAACAAGCTATATATGCTTTTAAGGGAGATGTTTATTCGGGTTTAGATGCTGAGTCGATATCAGAAAATAAATTTGATTTTTTGCAAGAAAATTTAAGAATTATTTCGGGTTTTTATGGATTACTTAGACCATTCGACAAAATTCTTCCTTATAGGCTTGAAATGAGTACTAAATTGCATAATGCTAGAGGTAAAAATCTTTATGAGTTCTGGGGTGATAATATTACTAATTTATTAAATAATGATATTGAAGACGAAAATAGTTATGTGGTTAATCTAGCCTCTAATGAATATTTTAAATCAATAAAAAAAAATAAATTAAAGAATAAAATAATAACTCCGATTTTTAAAGAATTTAAAAATGGAACATATAAAATCATAGCTATATATGCTAAAAAAGCTAGAGGTTTGATGTCACGATTTATTATAGATAATAAGATTCAAAAACCAGAAAATTTAAAATCTTTTAACTTAGAAAGGTATTCTTTTGATGGTGATTTATCTGATGATTATAATTATGTTTTTACAAGGTAATTAGTAGCGAGAGGGGGAATTGAACCCCCGACCTCCGGGTTATGAATCCGACGCTCTAACCACCTGAGCTACCTCGCTAAAAAGAATGCAAATCTAGATATATTATTATTAATATGGAAAATGTTTTTGGTTCTTGATTTTTATTATATATTTAATATATTGAAAAAAAATCATTTAATGTCTAAACAAAAATTTGTTGGAGAATACCCTATAAATGCATCTAGAAAGATGTTATTTCCTTACTTAAGTACAGCAAGTGGTTTGTGTGAATGGTTTGCTGATGACGTTAATATTAATAATATAAATAAAACTTTAATTTTTATTGTTGATGGTGAAGAAAGAATTGCTAGAATTGATTCTGTCAAGAAAAACAGACATGTTAAATTTTCTTTTTTAGAAGATGGAGAAGTAAAAAAAGATCATGATTATCTTGAATTTAGACTTGAGATTAATGAGTTAACACAATCAGTTTTTATTAGAATTGTAGAGTATACTGAAACTGATGATTTAGAAGAGTCTTTTCAAATTTGGGATAATTTATTATCTCAATTAAAAGAAATTATTGGAGCTTAAAATATTTCTCAAGTGAGAAAAATTGATTCGTTAATTATAAAATCATTTATTGGTCCTTTTTTAATAACGTTTTTTGTTGTGGTTTTTATTTTACTACTTCAATTTATGTTAAAATATTTTGATGATATATTAGGTAAGGATTTAAGTATTGATGTTCTTTTAGAATTTTTATTTTATTTTGCTGTAAGGATTACGCCCGATGCATTACCATTAGCAATTTTGTTATCATCAATAATGACTTTTGGTAATCTAGGTGAGAATAATGAGTTAGTTGCTATTAAGAGTTCTGGTGTTTCATTGATAAGGACATTATTTCCTTTATTTATAATTTCTGTATTAATTACTTTTTTTGCTTTTTTTTCAAATAACAATTTTGTTCCAAAAGCTAATTTAAAAGCACTTAGTCTTCTTTATGATATTAAAAGAAAGAAACCTTCTATGGATTTGAAGGAAGGTCAATTTTATAGTGGAATTCCAGGTTATACAATAAAAGTTCAAAAGAAAATTGATGATAAATTACTTCAAGGAGTTATAATTTATGATCATGTTACATATCCTGGAAATAATAGAGTTATTCTATCAGATTCAAGTTATATGTATTCAGTTTTGAATAATAGGTATTTGATTTTTGAGCTTTTTGATGGGCATTCATTTACTGAAGTACCAAGTGCTAAATCACAAGTTAAAAAAATAAATCAATTTTATAGAAATGAATTTTCTTCAATGAAAATAGTTTTTGATATGTCATCATTTGATTTAGAAAGAACTAAAGAAGAATTATTTGCTGGAGATTATAGAATGAAAAATATCAATCAATTATCTAATTCAATAGATTCTTTGGGATATAATAAATCTATGCAGAAATATATAATGTTAAAAACATCAAATTCATTTTATAGATACCATATGAAAAATAAGTTTGTTTTTCCTTCGGGTGTGGATTTTATAAGAAGTGAACTTAAAGAGGAGTCATTAGTTCATGATTATTATAGTTTTGTGGATACTACTAATTATTTTTCAGATTCATTTTTTTTAGACAATAAAATAAAATTAGATATTAATAACATTGATAAAATTGGAACAAATAAAGTTTATACGATGGCTCTTAATAATGCCAGAAATATTAAGACAAATTTGAGTATTAATTCTGCTAAAATTAAATCTCATAATTATGAGATCAACAAAAATAAAATTGAATTATTTAAGAAATATGCGCAAGCATTTGCTTGTATTTCAATGTTTTTAATAGGTGCTCCATTGGGTTCTTTAATTAAAAAGGGTGGAATTGGAATTCCTGTTATAATTTCAATTGCTTTTTATATTATTTACTATGTTTTAAATATTCTTGGTTTAAAATGGGCTAGAGAAGGCATTATAACACCAGAATTAGCTGCTTGGCAAGCAAATTTAATTTTATTACCTATAGGATTATTTTTACTTTATCATAGTAGAAAAGATTCCAAGATTTTCGAATTTGATTATTATAGAGATTATTTCAACAAATTCTTCAAAAGATATAAAAATCACTAATAATTTTTTAAGAATTAATATTTATCTATTTTTGCGAAAAATAAATAAAATAAATGAATAAACACTTTTGCTAAGCATGTATTTAAGTAAAGAGAAAAAAGAAAAACTTTTTAAAAATCATGGTCGGTTAAAGAAAAACAATGATACAGGTTCTGCTGAATCTCAGATAGCGTTGTTTACTTATCGAATTAAACATCTAACAGATCATTTACAAAATAATAAGAAAGACCATTCAACTAGAATGGGATTATTAAGATTGGTTGGTAAACGAAGAAAATTATTAAATTATCTTTCTTCCAAATACATTGATAGGTATAGAGCCATTATTTCGGAACTTAATATTAGAAAATAATATTTATAAGTTTCTTATCTCCTATTTTTTGGAACTGTTATCGTAAAACAATATGATTATGAAAAAAGCAATAAATGTAAGTACAAAACTTTCTGATGGTAGAGAAATATCACTAGAAACAGGAAAATTAGCTAAGCAAGCACACGGTTCAGTAGTCCTTACTATGGGAAAAACTATGATATTAGCTACAGTAGTTACGAAAGAAGAAGCTAAAGAAAATGTTGATTTTTTACCTTTATCAGTAGATTACCAAGAAAAATTTGCTTCTGCAGGAAAAATTCCTGGTGGATTTTTAAAAAGAGAAGGTAGATTATCTGATCATGAAGTTCTTATCTGTAGATTAGTTGATAGAGTATTAAGACCTTTATTTCCTAGTGATTATCATGCTGATACACAAGTAATGTTATCATTAATAAGTGCTGACGCTGATGCATTACCTGATGCTCTAGCAGCTTTAGCAGCATCTGCAGCATTAACGTTATCTAATATTCCTTTTAATGGACCAATAGCTGAAGCTAGAGTTGTTAAATGTAATGATGAATATATTGTAAATCCTACACCAAAGGAAATAGAAAATTCTACACTTAATTTAATGGTTGGTGCATCTTCAGATAATATTTCTATGGTTGAAGGTGAATCTAGTGAGGTTTCTGAAAATGAAATTATTGAAGCTTTGAAGGTTGCTCATGATGCTATAAAATCAATGTGTGACATGCAATTGAAATTATTAAAACTCATTGGTGGAAATGAAAAAAGAGAATATTCTCATGAAGATTCAGATTTGAATTTATTAGAAGATATAAAAACTAAAACGTTTGATAAAATATATAAAGTAGCTTCTAAAGGGATTTCAGATAAAATGATGAGAGCTGAGGCATTTCATGATATTAGAGATAAATATCTTGAAGAATATAAAGATGATGAAGATTTTAATGAATATCTATTTAATAAATATTTTCATGATGTAGAAAAAGATGCTATTAGAAAATCAGTTTTAGATAGTAAAAAACGTTTAGACGGAAGAAAATTAAATGAAATTAGACCTATATGGTCAGAGATAGATTATTTACCAAATGCTCATGGTTCTTCTATTTTTACTAGGGGAGAGACACAATCATTAACATCTGTTACTCTTGGCACAAAATTAGATGAGCAAATGATAGATGGTGCTATGAACTCCGGTTATAATAAATTTATTCTACATTATAATTTTCCTGGATTTTCTACGGGAGAAGTAAGACCAAATAGGGGAGCTGGAAGAAGAGAAATTGGACATGGTAATTTAGCATTGAGGGCTTTAAAAAATATGTTACCTTCTGAAGAAGATAATCCTTATACTATTCGGATTGTATCTGATATTTTAGAATCTAATGGTTCGTCATCTATGGCAACTGTATGTGCTGGAAGTTTAGCTTTAATGGATGCTGGAATAAAAATTAAAAAACCAGTTTCTGGAATTGCTATGGGTATGATTTCAGATTCTGATTCTGGAAAATATGCTATTTTATCAGATATACTTGGAGATGAAGATCATTTAGGTGATATGGATTTTAAAGTAACCGGTACTATTGATGGTATTACAGCTTGTCAAATGGATATTAAAATTGATGGTTTATCTTATGATGTTCTTGCAGAAGCATTAAATCAAGCTAAAGAAGGAAGAAATCATATTTTATCAGAAATGGTTAAAACGATTGATAAACCAAGAAAAGATTTAAAACCTCACACACCAAGATCTTATAAAATGTCTATTGCAAAGGATATGATTGGTGCTGTAATTGGTCCTGGAGGTAAAATAATTCAAGAAATTCAAAAAGAATCTGGTGCAACTGTTTTGGTTGAAGAAGTTGATGAAAAAGGAATTGTGAATATTTTTTCATCAAATCAAGAGGATATGGATAATGCAGTAGAAAGAGTTAAAGCAATAGTGGCTCTTCCTGAAGTAGGCGAAACCTATATAGGTAAAGTTAAATCTATTAAAGATTTTGGTGCTTTTGTTGAATTTATGCCTGGAAAAGATGGTTTGCTTCATATTTCAGAAATTAAATGGGAAAGAATTGAGTCAATGGATGGTATTCTTGAAGAGGGAGAAGAAATTAAAGTTAAGTTAACAGAGATTGATAGAAGAACAGGGAAATTTAGACTATCAAGAAAAGTTTTATTACCAAAACCTACAAAAGAGAATTAAATTATGAACAATCTTGATGTAGATGTACTTATTATAGGTTCAGGTCCAGCAGGATATACTGCTGCTATATATGCATCAAGAGCAGGATTAAGTACTTTATTATATAAAGGAGATCAACCTGGCGGTCAATTAACTATAACTTCTGATGTTGAAAATTATCCTGGTTATCCAAATGGAATAATGGGACCAGAAATGATGATAGATTTTGAAAGACAAGCTGAAAGATTTGGTGCAATTATTAAAAATGGTATGATAAAATCTGTAGATTTTTCTACTAAGAATTTAATTGGTTTTTCAGATGATGGAAAAACTATTAATGCTAAATCTGTAATCATATCAACAGGAGCATCTGCTAAGTGGTTGAATATAGAATCTGAACAAAGGCTTAATGGAAAAGGAGTTTCAGCATGTGCTGTTTGTGATGGTTTTTTCTTTAAAAATCAGGATGTTGCTGTAGTGGGTGGTGGTGATACAGCTGCTGAGGAGGCACTTTATTTATCTAAACTCGTTAATAAAGTTTATTTAGTAATTAGAAGAGATGTGATGAGGGCTTCTGTAATTATGCAAAATCGTATTAAGGAAAATGATAAAATAGAAATACATTGGAATTCAGAAATTGATGAAATATTAGGAGAAAATTCTGTTGAAGGTATACATATGTTTAATAATAAGACAAAAGATATAAAAAAAATTAAATTAAAAGGTGTTTTTATAGCTATTGGCCACAATCCTAATACTGAAATTTTTAAAGATTATCTAAAAATGGATGATAAGGGTTATATTGTAACGGAACCTGATTCTACTAAAACTAGTGTTAATGGGGTTTTTGCTACAGGTGATGCCCAAGATAAAATTTATAGACAAGCAGTCACTGCAGCAGGATCAGGTTGTATGGGTGCTTTAGATGCTGAAAGATATATTTCAAATAATTAATTATGCACGTTGATATTTTAGTTATTATGGCTCATCCTGATGATGCAGAACTTTCTTGTTCTGGTACTATATTATCTTGTATTGATAATGGTTTATCTGTTGGTATGTTAGATCTAACTAAAGGAGAGTTGGGTACTAGAGGAAATCAAGTAATAAGACAAAAAGAAGCTATGAATTCAGCTAAATTATTAAAAGTAAAATTTAGAGATAATTTAAATTTAAAAGATGGTTTTTTTCAAATTAGTGAAAATTCTTTGAATGCATTAATTGTAAAAATTAGACAATATACTCCTAAAATAATTATTACTAATTCAAGAACGGATAGGCATCCAGATCATGAAAATGCATCTAAATTTGTAAAAAAAGGAGCTTTTTTATCTGGGCTAATTAAAATTAAATCTAAATTAAATAATGCACATCAAAATCCTTGGAGACCTGATATTATTTTATATTCCATTCAAAACAATCTTGTTGACCCTGATTTTGTGTTAGATGTTTCAGATTATTTTCAAACAAAAATTAAGTCTATAGAATGTTTTAGATCTCAGTTTTATGATTCTAAAAGTGAAGAACCAGAATCTTTTATTTCTTCCAAAGGATTTATGGAGTTTATTAAAGCTAGATCTATAGATTTAGGTCATTCTATAGGTGTTGCTCATGGGGAAGGTTTTACTTGTGATTCAAAATTAAAAATAGATAATTTGAAGAATATTCTTTAAGGATATAATCTATTTATATTCCACTTATTTTTTTCTTTTTCATAGAGTATTCTATCATGCATCCTAGAAGATCTTCCTTGCCAAAACTCAATTGAATTAGGATGAATAATATATCCGCCCCAAAAATTAGGATAGGGGATAAGTTTGTTTTTAAATTTATTTTCAAAATCTTTAAATCTATTTATTAAATCATTTGAATTATGTAATTCTTTACTTTGTTTTGATGCCCAAGCTGCTATTTTACTTTTTTCTGGTCTTGAATCAAAATATTTTTTTGAATCTCGCTTTGTTATCTTTATTGCTTTACCTTTAATTATTACTTGTCTTTCTATCTTTTTCCATAAAAAAACCACTGAAACATTATTATTATGCATTATATCATTTGCTTTTCTACTTTCATAATTTGTAAAAAAAACAAATCCTTTATCTGTAATATTTTTAAGTAAAACTGTTCTAGAGTTTAAGAGGTTGTTTTTTGAGATGGTAGATAATATCATTGCATTTGGTTCAATAATATTTTCTTTTTTTGCCTTTTTAAACCAGATTTCAAATTGCTTTATAGGATTGTTTTTTAATTTTTTTATATTAATTAAATCTCCTGAATAATCAACTCTTAAATTTTTTATTTTTTTCATTTTTTATTTTTAATTTAAATTTAATATATGGAATGGGATTATTTTAATTATAAATCAAATAATAAAATCAAAAAAGGTAGCGTTCTAATATCCGAACCTTTCATGAAAGATCCTTTTTTTGTTAGATCTGTTATTCTTATTTGTGAACATAATGATGAAGGAAGTTTTGGTTATAAGTTAAATTCACCATGTAATAAAGCTAATATAAAATTACTTGATAATAATATATTAGAGAATTTACACTTTGGTGGTCCAGTTGAAAATGAATATTTGAATTTTATTCACAACTGTGAAAATCCAAAAATAAATTCAAATAAAATATCTGAGGGTTTGTTTTTTGGTGGTGATATAAATTTTTTTAAAAAATTAATAAATAATAATAGAAATATTAAATTCAAATTTTTTATTGGTTATTCAGGATGGACAACTGATCAATTAGATAATGAAATAGAATCAAATTCTTGGATTGTGATTAATGATTACGATAATAAATATTTGTTTAAAAAAGGAAATAACCATTATTGGTCAAATTTTTTAAAAAACATCGGAGGTATCAATAAAATTTTTTCTAATTATCCTCTTGACCCTTCATTGAATTAAAATATTAGTTAAATTTACATTATGAGTAAGGAAGATATTAAAGCAGTATCTAAAAAAAAACCTGAAGTTAATGATTCATCTAAGGAATTAATATCTAATTCTGAAACTCCTATTGATATATATTCTGGTATTAAAAAAAAGAAAAAAATTATCAATTCTTTACGTGATTTAGTTAATGGGCAAGAAGATAAATCTACTTTTAAAAATGTAAAAAAATTACAAACTGAATGGAAAAATATTGGACAACTAGACAATCCTAAGGACAAAACATTGTGGACTACATATAATGCACTTTTAGATAGATTTTATGATAACAGAAGTATTTATTTTGAATTAAAGGAATTAGATAGAAAAAAGAATTTAGAATTAAAAATGAAATTGTGTGATAAAGCAGAAAAATTGATAAATAATAAAAATATAATGAAATCAGTAAGTGTTTTAAATAATATTCATAATGATTTTAAACATATTGGTCCAGCTTCAGTTGATAAACAAGAAGCTCTATGGGATAGGTTAAAAAGTGCTTCTGATGAATTATATAAAAAGAAAAAAAAGTTTGTTTCAAATATTAAGAATATTTTAAATGAAAATTTAGATAAAAAGAATGAGTTATTGACTGAAATAAAATCATTTTCCAATCTTAAATTTGATGATATAAAAAAATGGAATAAAAAATCAAGAGAAATACTTATTCTAAAAGATAAATGGAATAGTATTGGTGGTACTCCTAAGAAGAATTCTAAATTGATAAGTAAAGAATTTTGGACTTCTTTTAAAGGTTTTTATAGTGATAAAAGTAATTTTTTTAAAAAAATTGATGATTTGTATCTTTCGAATTTAAAAATTAAAAATTCATTAATAAATAGAGTCGAAAAATTAAAAGATAGTGATGATTGGATAGGATCAACAAAAGAAATTAAATCTATTCAAAAAGAATGGAAGAAAGTAGGCAAAGTACCTCTTAAGAAAAAAGATCAAATTTATAAGAAATTCAAAAAAGTTTGTGATCATTTTTTTGAAAGGAAAAGAGTTGAGGATAAGGATTCTATAAAACTACATAATGATAATTTAAAAGCTAAAAATAAAATCTGTGATACTATTTTAAAGTTATCTAAGAAAAAAGAATTTACTCAGGAAGAATTTTTAGAACTGCAGATAAAATTTTTAGAATTAGGTCATGTTCCAAAAGAGAGCATAGATATCATTAAAAATAAATATAAAGATTCGTTACAAATACTTTTAAAATCAGCTTCTAAATTTATGGATTCTAATGAATTAAACAAGTTTAAATTTATTATTGAAATAAATACTTTATCCAATAATCCTTTTTCAAAAAATAAAATTTATAAGAAAAAAACAGAAATTAGAAATAAAATACATACTATTCAAAGTGATATTAAAAATTTAAAAAATAATATCGATTATTTAAAAGAATCAGAAACTGCTAATAATTTAAAGAAAGAATATTTGTTGAAAATTGAAGGTGCAGATAAAGAAATTGATTCTCTTAAATTACAGTTAAATCTTATTAATAAAGTTTGAAATTTCCATCTATTGATGATTTTAATAATGTATTATCTGATATAAATAAGTATATTCATAAAACTCCTATTGTATCATCATCATCATTAAATAAAATATATAACTCTAATATTTTTTTTAAATTAGAATTGTTTCAAAAAACAGGATCTTTTAAAACTAGAGGAGCAATAAATAAATTATTAAAATTATCAGATATTGAAAGAGATAAAGGTATTATAACAATTTCTGCTGGTAATCATGCACAGGCAATTTCATGGGCCTGCTCTCAATTTAATATAAAATCTAAAATTGTGATGCCATTTGATGCATCACCATCAAAAGTTGAGGCTACAAAGTCTTATGGAGGAGAAGTGATTTTGACTAAAAATAATATGATGGATAAGTGTAATGATATAAAAGAAAGGGAGGGATTAACTTTTATTCATCCTTTTGATGATATAGATATAATTTTAGGTCAAGGAACAATTGGTGTTGAAATAATAGAAAAGTTAAATAATATAGATTATGCTTTTATTAGCATTGGTGGAGGGGGATTAATATCTGGTATTGCTTGTGTTTTAAAATCTATAAATCCTAAAATAAAAATAATTGGAGTAGAGCCAATTAACTCAAATGTTATGACAAAAAGTATATTATCTAATAAGCCTGAAATATTTGATACTAATATAAATAAAACACTTGCTGATGGATTAGCAGCTCCATTTGCTGGTAATTTGACTTTTGAATTTGTTAAAAAATATGTTGATGAAATAATTAATGTCTCTGAAAATGAAATGATAGAGTCTATAAGAGTAATAATTGAGAGGTTAAAAGTAATTCCAGAAGCGGCTGCATCTGCTTGTTTTGTTCCTATTTTAAAAAATAAAATTAGTGTTCAAAAAAATACTAATTCTATTATTGTTCTTTGTGGTGGTAATATAGATCTTGATAAACTAAAGAAATTGTTTTGAGAAGATTTTTAGTAATTATATTCTTATATGTATTTAGTTTTAATCTTTTTTCAAAAGATACAATACAAACTAAAGTTGATAAAAATTTTTATAAATTTCTAGCTGCTGAGGGTATAGTATTATCTGGTGCTATTTTATATTTAAAATATGAGTGGTATCATGATAAAAAAAGAGTTCCTTTTCATTTTTATAACGATTTTAAAGGTTGGAATCAGATAGATAAATTAGGTCA
>JAYZHG010000015.1:0-3385 GCA_036166735.1 Bacteroidota bacterium
TGCAAAACAATAAACTACTTTCTTTAATAATTTTTCTCCTTTTTGGCTTAACAATTCTTTTCTCGTTTGCTTCAAGTATATTTTACCTTATTGAATCAACAGAAAGAGCTGTAATATTTTATAAACTCTCATCAACTGGTCTTGACAAAAAAAATGTAATTTCACCTGGTTTTCATTTGAAAGCACCTTGGAATGAGGTTTATAAATTTGATATCACTGATAATTTAGTCGAAGAAACCATTGATGTTCTCGATAAAAATGGACTAAATATAAACGTAGATGTAACAATGAGTTTTCATCCTATGTATGATAGTATAGGCGAAATTTATGAAACTTTTCAAATGGATTATCTTAGAAGACTTGTTAGACCTGAATTTAGATCTACCGTAAGACAAGTTATGGGAAGATTTACAGCAGAAGAAATATATTCAACCAAAAGATCTCAAGTAGAAAATTCTATACAAGCTGAAGCTAGTGAGGTATTAGCTAAACCAGGCAATAACATAGTAATGAAATCACTATTAATTAGATCTATTTCATTACCCGAACAAATTAAAAATGCTATAGAAAGCAAATTACAACAGGAACAAGAAGCATTAGCTTATCAATTTAGACTTCAAAGAGAAGAAAGTGAAGCAGAGAGAAAAAGAATTGCTGCTGAAGGAGAAGCTAGAGCAAATAAAATAATCAATAATAGTTTAACCCCTGCCCTTTTAAAAATGAGGGGAATTGAAGCAACAACAAAACTTTCAGAATCTCCTAATACTAAAGTCATTATAATTGGTAATAGTAAAGATGGCTTACCTATAATACTGGGTGATAATTAATATTTTATATGGCAAAAAAAGCACATTTAGAATACGATGGTAAAAAAATTTCTTTACCAGTTGTTATTGGTACAGAAAATGAATTAGGTATAGACATATCCAAATTAAGATCTAAAACAGGATTAATTACATTAGATAAAGGATTTAAAAATACAGGATCTACAACCAGCAGCATTACTTATTTAGATGGTGAAAAAGGTATTTTAAGACATCGTGGTTATTCTATAGAAGATTTAGCTTCAAAATCTACATTTACCGAAGTTTGTTATTTACTTATTTATGGAAATCTACCATCTTCAAATCAATTATTAAAATTCGAAGCCAAACTTAAAACCCATACTTTAGTACATGAGGATTTTAAAATAATTTTAGATGGTTTTCCATCCAATGCTCATCCAATGGGTATTTTATCATCGTTAATTACTAGTTTAACAGCATTTTATCCTAAATCTATTGATCCAAACAGATCAAGAGATAAAGTTGATTTAAGTATAATTAGAATGTTAAGTAAATTTCCAACATTTGTTGCTTGGTCTTATAAAAAACGGATAGGTCAACCAATTGTATATCCTGATAATAATCTTGATTATTGTTCTAATTTTCTTAAAATGATGTTTAAAATGCCAACAGAAAATTATGATTATAATCCTCTTATAAGTGATGTACTTAATAAATTATTAATTCTACATGCTGATCATGAACAAAATTGTTCTACATCTACAGTAAGAATTGTAGGTTCTTCATTATCAAGTATTTATGCTTCTATTTCCGGTGGAATGAATGCATTATGGGGACCACTTCATGGTGGAGCTAATCAGGCAGTTATTGAAATGCTTGAGAAAATAAAAAAGGATGGTTCAAATATAAAAAAATATATTAAAAAAGCTAAAGATAAGGATGATCCATTTAGACTTATGGGATTTGGACATAGGGTGTATAGAAATTTTGATCCAAGAGCAAAAATAATTAAGGAAGCTGCAGATAATGTTCTTGATCAACTTGGGATTAATGATCCTATTTTAGATTTAGCTAAAGCTTTAGAAAAAATAGCATTGAAAGATCAATATTTTATAGATAAAAAGTTATATCCTAATGTAGATTTTTATAGTGGAATAATTTATCGTGCATTAGGTTTTCCACCTGAAATGTTTACAGTAATGTTTGCTTTTGGAAGGCTACCAGGTTGGATTGCTCAGTGGAAAGAGATGAGAAACAATAATGAACCTTTAGGAAGACCAAGACAAATTTATACAGGAGAAAAATCTCTTAAATATGTAGAAATTAACAAAAGATAAAATTAAAATTTTCTTTTAAGAATTTCTTTTAAAATAATAGCATCTTTAATATTTTCTTTATTTTTCAATTTTTTAATTAGACTATCTTTTGAATTAGGAAACTTATTTACCTTTTTTAAATCATTAATCTCATTATTTTTATCTAGATCATTAATTTCTTCTGAAGAAGATTCTTTAGGTTCTTTTTCGTTTTCAATAATTATATCGTCTGATATTTTTTCTTCTGTTGTTTTATATGTATTTTTTTCAGCATTTATTTCTTCTTTAACTACTGACATCAAATCTTTAAATGATTTAATTCCTTTTTTAGTTTGGTTTTCAACTTTTTTAATTGATTTTATAGGCTTAGATTTTTTTTTTCTAAAAAAAGAATTAAATAAAGCAATTAACAAGAACGCAAGGGGTGCTAGATATTCTAATAATTCTCCAAAATCCATATTTATATTATTATATTTAAGTTCAAAAATAACTCATATAATTTTATGCGACTAAACAAACTTGAAATAAAAGGTTTCAAAAGTTTTGGTGATAAAACGGTTATTAATTTCAATGAAGGTGTTACAGGTATTGTTGGACCAAATGGTTGTGGAAAATCTAATATCGTTGATGCAGTAAGATGGGTATTGGGTGAACAAAGAACAACTCTTTTAAGATCTGATAAAATGGAAAATGTTATTTTTAATGGAAGTAAAACCAGAAAAAAACTTCAATTAGCTGAAGTAACAATAACATTCGATAATACAAAAAATGTTATTCCTACAGAATATTCTAATGTTTCAATTACAAGAAAATATTTTAGATCGGGAGATAGTGAATATTTATTAAATGATGTGAAATGCAGATTAAAGGATATTACAAATTTATTTCTGGATACTGGTATATCATCAAATAATTATGCAATTATAGAATTATCTATGGTAGATAATATATTAAATAATAAAGATAATTCTAGATTAAGTTTATTTGAAGAAGCCGCTGGAATTTCAAAATTTAGAAAAAGAAAAAAAGAAACTATTAACAAAATAAAATATACGGAATCAGATTTAGAAAGAGTTGAAGATTTAATTTATGAAATTGAAAAAAATCTCAGATCATTAAAAAGACAAGCTAAACAAACAGAAAAATATTATAATTATAAAAAAGAGTATAAAGAAATAAGTATCAATCTAGCTTTAAAAATTTCAAAAAATAACAGAGAATTTTTAGGCACTAAAAAAAAAGAATTAAAAAATATTGAAAATGAAAATGTAAAAGTTGTTTCTA
>JAYZHG010000016.1:0-8921 GCA_036166735.1 Bacteroidota bacterium
AAAATTCTTAAAATCAAGATCTTCTTTTTGATTCTTTTGTTTAACAATTATTGAGTCGGCTAAATTTATTGAAGAATATATCTTTATAAGATTAGTAATTGAATTATTAATTTGAGATTCATTAAAATTCAAAACAGATCTATAATGTATATTTAAAATTAAAATCTTTAATATTTCGGAATTATAATCAGTAATAAAATCTCTTGCTTTTATAATGTTTCCAAGTGATTTTGACATTTTTTGATTATCAAAATTTATTAAATTATTGTGAACCCAAAAATTAGAAAAACTAGTTTTAAACCTAGATTCTGATTGTGCAATTTCATTTTCATGATGAGGAAATACAAGATCTATCCCACCACCATGAATATCAATATTACTTCCTAATAACTTACTAGACATAGCTGAACACTCAATATGCCAACCAGGCCTACCGTAACCCCATGGAGATTCCCAACCTGGATCATTTCCATTGGAAGGTTTCCATAAAACAAAATCTAAAGGATTTTTCTTATTATCATTAATTTTCACTCTATGTCCTACCAATAAATCATCAATATTTTTGCCAGAAAGTTTTCCATAATTATTAAACTTCTTAATAGAAAAAAATACATGCCCATTATTAAAATAAGCAAAATTATTATCAATTAATTCTGAAATAAAAATAATAATGTCATCAATATGATCTGTACATTTTGGAGTAAAACTAGGTTTAGGAATTTTAAGAGACGCATAATCTTTTTCAAACTCAACTATATATTTCTGAGAAATAATTTTAGCATCTAATTTTTCAATTTTTGCTTTATCAATAATTTTATCATCTATATCGGTATAATTATAGACGTATTTTACTTTATATTTTAAATGTTCTAACCAATTTCTTACCAAATTAAAAAAAATAGGACCTCTAAAATTTCCTATATGTAATAAGTTATATACAGTTGGTCCACACACATACATTGATACGTTTCCTTTTTTATTCGTATAAAAAACTTCTTTTTCTTTAGAAAGAGAGTTAAAAAGTTTAAGATTTTTATTCATAGTAAATTTTTAAGCTTTTTCTATTCAAAATTTGTGATATGTATAAAAAAAGTTAAGTTTGCGTACTAATTTAAATGGAAGCGGGGACATTTGTCCCCATTTTTTTTGAAAAAAATTATGGATACAAAAATATTAATACAATCATTCACAGAATTTGCTAAACAAAAAAATGTTGATAGACCAACTATGATAAGAATTTTGCAAGATGTTTTTCGTGCAATGATCAAAAAAAAATATGAAAATGACGAAAATTTTGATATCGTCATCAATGCTGATAAAGGAGATTTAGAAATAATGAGATTTAGAGAAGTAGTTGATGATAACTCTGAAGATATATGGGACTTTGACAAAATAGCTATTTCTGATGCAAAAAAAATTGAAGAAGATTTTATTGTAGGTGATGAAGTTGCTGAAGAAATTAAAATTGAAGACTTTGGAAGAAGAGCTGTAATTCTTGCGAAACAAACCCTTATTCAAAGAGTAAAAGATTTAGAAAAAGAAATTATTATAAGTAAATATGAAGATCTTGTTGGAGAAATAATTACTGGAGAAATATATCAAATTTTAAGTAGAGAAGTGTTATTAGTCGACGTAGAAGGCAATGAGATATCATTACCTAGATCTGAACAAATACCAAAAGACAGATATCGTAAAGGAGACTCATTAAAAGGCATTATATTAAGTGTAGAAATGTTTAGAGGAAACCCAAAAATTACACTTTCTAGAACAAATCCAAAATTTTTAGAAAAATTATTTGAAAAAGAAGTTCCTGAAATTTTTGATGGATTAATTACAATAAAAAAAGTTGTTAGAGAACCGGGTGAAAGAGCAAAAATTTGTGTAGAATCTTATGATGATAGAATAGATCCTGTAGGCGCATGTGTGGGAATGAATGGATCTAGAATACATTCAATCGTTAGAGAATTACAAAATGAAAATATTGATGTAATAAATTTTACAGATAATACAGATCTATATATTATACGAGCTCTAAGTCCAGCAAAAATAACAAGCTTAAAAATAGAAAAAGAAAATAAAAGAGTTTCTGTTTACTTAAAGCCTGATCAAGTTTCATTAGCAATTGGAAAAGGAGGACAGAACATTAAATTAGCAAGCAGACTTCTAGATTTAGAAATTGATGTTTTTAGAGAACTAGATGGACTTCAAGAGGAAGATGTAGATTTAGAAGAATTTTCTGATGAAATTGAAGGTTGGATAATAGATGAACTGAAAAGAATTGGTTTAGATACTGCTAAAGCAGTTCTTAATATAGAAAAAGATGACTTATTAAAAAGATCAGATTTAGAAGAAGAAACTGTAGATAATATTAGAGCAACTCTTAAAAAAGAATTTGAATAAAATATGATCGAAAATAGAACACTAAGATTAGGTCAAATAGCAAGAAAATTAAATGTTGGTAGAAATACTATCATAAGTTTTCTAAAAGAGAAAGGATATAATATTGACTCTAATCCAAATGCAAAAATTAATAATGAACAATATTCATTACTTGAAAATGCGTTTGAAGATTCTGCCGTTGAAAAAAAAGTTGCATCAAATATCAAAATAGGAATTGAAGAAAAACCAAAAATTGAAGAAAAACCAAAAATTGAAGAAAAACCAAAAATTGAAAAAAAGAAAGATATTAAGATCGTAGATAAAATAGATCTTAAAGATTCATCTAGAAAAAAAGTGGCTTCATCTGATCAATCTAAGAAAAAAAGAAGACCTAGAAGAAGAATAATCCCAGACCAAAAAAAATCAAAAATTAAAGATATAAAAAAAACAGATAAAGATATTTCCGAACAAAAAAATAAAGAAATACAAGAAAAAATAAAATCAACTCTAGCAAAATTATCTAAAACAGGCGAAACAGAAACAAAAAGATCTAAGTATAGAAAAGAAAAAAGATCACAACATGCCGAGGCTATAGAAGAAGAAAAGATAAAACAAGAAGAAGAATCTAAAGTTTTAAAAGTTACAGAATATATATCAGCAAATGATTTAGCGAAACTTATGGATGTTTCAGCAAATGATGTAATTGCAAAATATTTAGAAATAGGAATGTTTATTTCGATAAATCAAAGACTTGATGCTGAAACAATAAATATTATAACTGAAGAATTTGGTTTTAAAGTTGAATTTACTACGTCAGATGATAATGAAGTATTGATAGAAGAAACTCCTGATAATGAAAAAGATCTAGAAACAAGAGCCCCAATTGTAACTATAATGGGACATGTTGATCATGGTAAAACATCATTACTTGACTACATAAGAGATTCAAACATAACCAAAGATGAAGCAGGTGGAATAACACAGCATATTGGTGCATATGATGTTAAAACTAAAGATGGTCAAAGAATTGCATTTTTAGATACTCCAGGACACGAAGCATTTACAGCTATGAGGGCACGAGGTGCAAAAATTACTGATGTTGTGATTATTGTAATTGCAGCTGACTCCACTGTTATGCCCCAAACAAAAGAAGCAATTAATCACAGTAAAGTTGCCGAAGTACCAATCGTTTTTGCTATCAATAAAATTGATACTCCAAATGCAAACGCAAATAAAGTAAAAGAAGACTTGTCTAAAATAGATATTCTTGTTGAGGACTGGGGAGGAAAATATCAATGTCAAGACGTCTCTGCAAAAACTGGACAAGGAATTGATGAATTACTTGAAAAAGTACTTCTCGAAGCCGAAATGTTAGAACTCAAAGCGAATCCAAATAAAAAGGGAGTTGGAACAATCATAGAATCTGAACTTGATAAAGGTAGAGGATATTTAACTACTTTAATGGTACAGGCTGGTACACTCAAAAAAGGAGATATAGTTTTAGCTGGATCCCAATACGGAAAAATAAAAGCTTTATTTGATTATAGAAGTAATGAAAAACAAGAAGTTGGTCCTTCAACACCAATTTTAATGTTAGGACTTAATGGTGCACCTCAAGCAGGAGATTTTTTTAACGTTTTTGATACAGATAAAGAAGCGAGAGAAATTGCAACCAAACGAGAACAATTAATAAGAGAACAAAAATTAAGAACAAAAAAACATGTTACTCTTGATGAAATTGGTAGACGACTAGCATTAGGAAATTTTAAAGAATTAAATATAGTATTAAAAGGAGATGTCGATGGTTCAATTGAGGCTTTATCTGATTCTATGGAAAAACTTTCAACAAATGAAATATCTATTAATATTATTCATAGAGGAGTAGGACAAATAACAGAATCTGATGTGTTATTAGCATCAGCTTCTGATGCAATAATTATAGGATTTCAAGTTAGGCCTTCGGTAAATGCTAGAACACTTGCTGAAAAAGAAGGAATTGATATAAGAATGTATTCTATAATTTATGAAGCAATTAATGAAATAAAAAGTGCAATGGAAGGATTGTTAGAACCAACTGAAGAAGAAAATATTCTTGGTAATATTGAAGTTAGAGAAATCTACAAAATTTCAAAAGTTGGAACAATTGCTGGGTGTTATGTTACAAATGGAAAAATTATCAGAAAGAATGAAATTAGGTTAATTAGAGATGGAATTGTTATATTCACTGGTAAAATAAAACAACTTAAAAGATTTAAAGAAGATATTAATGAGGTAAAAAACGGATATGAATGTGGTTTAAGTGTAGAAAACTATAATGATATAAAAGTTGGTGACAATATTGAATCCTTTGAAATTAAAGAAATTAAAAGAAAACTTTAAAATCTACATAATGGCTAAAAAAGAAAAAAATAAGTATTCAAAAAAAGAATTAATTGAATTTGAAAAATTAATTAATGAAAAAATTAATAAAGCACAAGAAGAACTTGATTTTATAAAAGAATCTCTTCTAAGAAAACACGTATCTGGAACCGATTCTACTCAAGGAGCCTTAAAAACATTAGAAGATGGAGCTGATACAATGGAAAAAGAGAGTCTTAGCCAACTTGCAGGAAGACAACAAAAATTTATTTTAAATTTAGAAAAAGCTTTAATTAGAATAAAAAATGGAACGTATGGAATTTGTAAAGATACTGGAAAATTAATAGATAAAAATCGCTTAAAAGCCGTCCCACATGCAACACAAACCATTGAAGCTAAACTTAACAGAGAATAAAATTGAGTGAACTTGAATCAAATATAGAAGCATTAATATTTTGTTCCCCAAAGCCAATTAAAATTGATGATATTCAAAAAACTTTTTTTGAATATGATAAAAAAAAATACAAATTTGAAAGCATTCAATCTGCAATTCAAAATCTTACAAATAAATACCAACATAATAACTATGCAATAGAAATAATTGAATCAGGTGGTGGATTTCAGTTCTTTACAAAAAATAAATTTTCCAGACTAAATGAAATATTATTAAAACAACAATCTAAAAGAAGACTTTCCATATCTGCATTAGAAACTCTATCTATAATTGCATACAAACAGCCAGTAACTAAATCTGATGTTGAAAAAATTAGAGGAGTGAATTGTGATTATACTATTCAAAAACTATTAGATAAAGAATTAATTGAAATTAGTGGAAAATCTGAAAAAGTAGGCAGACCATTAATTTATAACACTAGTGAAAAATTTATGGATTATTTTGGAATAAATAGTTTAAATCAACTTCCTACTTTAAAAGATTTTCAGAAAGAAGAAAATACCATTGGAGATGAACAAGAGCTCTGATGAAAAAAAAATTCGATTAAATAAATTTATAGCACAATCAGGATTATGTTCAAGAAGAGAAGCTGATAATTTAATATTAAAAGGTCAAGTATCTGTTAATGGTAAAACCATAAAAAAAATGGGGATCATAATTAAAAAAATAGATAAAGTAAAAGTTGATAATAAAAATATCTCACCAGAAAAAAAAATTTACATACTCCTAAATAAACCCAAAGATTATATTACAACAAATAAAGATACTCACAACAGAAAAATTGTATTTAATTTAATTAAAAATGTAAAAGAAAGAATTTTTCCTGTCGGAAGATTAGATAGAAAAACAACTGGACTTCTTCTATTAACAAATGATGGAGAATTATCAAAAAAATTAATGCATCCATCACACAAAATAAAAAAAATCTATAGCCTTGAAATAAATAAACCCATAACTAAAAATGATTTTAATAAACTTAAAGAAGGAATAATAATAGATAATGAAACAATTCATATTAATAAAATCAACATATTAAATAATAGAAAAGAACTTGGAATTGAAATCCATATGGGTAAAAATAAAATTATAAGAAAATTATTTGAAAGTTTACATTACAAAATAATTAAGTTAGATCGAGTTATGTTTGGTCCACTTACAAAAAAGAATCTTCCAAGAGGTAAATGGAAATTTCTAGATCAAAAAGAATTACGATTATTAATAAATTTTACTAAATAGATTTAGATGTAGTTTCTTTAATAAGATGATTTAAATATATAAGATGGTTCTTAGTATTACTATCTTTTGCTTGTTTAATTCCAGACTTAGTTTTTTTCTCTAAATTTATTAATTCAGCCAACAAAATTGGTCTTATATCTGATTCATCAAACTTTATATTAGATCCATATCTTCTATAATAACTTAACTGAGTTTGGTTTTCATTCATTAAATTAATAAGAATATTAACATACCCTTTTTGTAAATTTCTATTATATAAATTAATGCTCTGATTAGAATATAAATCTTTCCAAATTGTTTTATGTAAATCATCTATCATTTCAGAAACAGTGTAAGATAAACTTTTATTTATTTGTTCATTCTCTATCATTCTTGCAAGTCTATTGTAATTAAACAACCTATTTAATGTATAAACTTGCAATGATCGTATTCTTTCTACTGAACCAATATTTTCAATTTTATCAAGTATATTATTATCAACTAACCAATCTAAAGATCCAAAAATATAAGAATTAAGAAAATTAATAGCTGCTTTTTGCTGAGATTTAGGTACATGGACATAAACCGATCCTTCTTCTTCGTTACTTTTAAGATCCTCAAAAATTCCTCCAACATTTGTTGATACATGTCCTATATATCTTCTGAGTTGATTATTAACATTTAAATAAAGCTCTTTCAAATCATCATAATTTTTTCCTTCTTCATAAGACCACTCCAATAATTTAGGTAGGATTCTTTTAAGATTTTGTATCCCATAAAAACTTGCCATAATATTGTCATCACCAATTGATTCAGTCTGTGAACGCGGATCAATGCCATTTGAATATCCAAACCAATACTCATAATCTCCTGAATGATTTTTAATCCATTCATTTAAAATTTTTTGTTCTGATTTAGTACTTTCTCCATCAAAATAAGTATATCCCCATTTAATTGCCCATATATCATAGGTTCCAACCATAGGATAAAAATTAGTAACACCATCACCTGGTTGAGCTACATAATTAAATCTTGCATAATCCATTATGGAAGGGGCAACGCCATGAGATGAAGTAAAGAAAGGTGATCTCAAACTATCAACAGGATATGCTGAACTAGATCCCATATTATGTTGTAACCCAATTGTATGACCAACCTCATGAGCTGAAACAAATCGAATTAATTGTCCCATTACCTCATCATCAAATTTCACATCACGAGAGGTTTCATTAACGGCAGCCGTTTGAATCATATACCAATTCCTAAGTAAATTCATAACATTATGGTACCATCCAATATCACTTTCTAATATTTCTCCAGTTCTCGGGTCTGCTGTGTGAGGGCCATAAGCATTTTGTATATCCGAAGCATAATATCTCATCACAGAATATCTAGCATCTTCAGGAGTCCAATCAGGATCTTCTTCTTCAGTAGGAGGATATTTACCAATAATTGCATTTTTAAATCCTGCCGCTTCAAAAGCTACTTGCCAATCATCAACACCTTGTTTTAAATATTTTCTCCATTTTTTAGGAGTAGAAGGATCTATATAATAAACAATAGGTTTTATAGGCTCAACAAGTTCACCTCTATTATAAGCCTCAATATCTTTAGGAACTAATTTCCATCTACGTATATAAGTTGTAGATTTTGCTTTTTGTTCATCAAGACCATAATCTATTTGAGATTGAGAAAAAAATCCAACTCTTTGATCTCTAAGTCTAGGCTGCATTTTATTTTCAGGAAGCAGAAGCATAGAATTATTTATTTCAAGACTAATTGTTTGTGAATTTCTCAACGAAGGAGGCTCTGATGAGTTATAAGTCATAACACTTCTAGCCTCAATATTTATAGGAAAACTTTTAATTGATTCAATAAAAGACCTTTTTTTATCCAAAGAAGTTATTTTTAAACTTTTTCTTCTGTACTGAGGAAAACCAAGAGCTTTTACATCAGTTTTAAATAAAGGAGCAACATCAATAACAACAGAGCTATCAGAAGGATTATACGTTTTAATATCAAAAGAATATAAAACAGGTTCAAAATTGGAATTTTTTACAGATTTAGAAATAGGTAATGTGTCCGATGCAATATTTTCATAACTAACAATTCTTAAAAGTATTTTATCATGTTTTTTTTGCCATCTTAGTACCTGAGAATTTATTTTCTGACCACCATAACCAATACCACTAGCTGTTTTAGCAATTCTAGTTACCATTAACATTTCCTTTCCAAGGAGATCAGGAGATATTTCATATAAAAATTTATCGTTTTTGGAATGAACTTTAAATAACCCTTCATCCGTTTTATATGAATCATCTATTATTTCAGAATATGTTTTCTCTTTTTTCTTTTTATCATCTTTTTTGTCATCTTCTTTGTCTTGGGCAATAGAAATAGTTGAAATTATAAATAAAAAGAGTATTAATAATATTTTTTGCATGATAAATTGATTTGAATTACTTTAAAAGATAAATATATATCATTAAAACAAAGTACCAAAAAAAGATATATC
>JAYZHG010000017.1:0-4579 GCA_036166735.1 Bacteroidota bacterium
ATTGATTAATTACCACAATCATTATTTTTAACTTAAAATCAATAAATATGAAAAAAATTAAACTATTAATACTTCTTTTATTTATAACTAATCTTTCTTTTGCACAAAATTATTTAAGTCTTACATACTTAAAAATACCGAGAGAAAAAATGAGTGAATTTTTAGGATTACATAAAGAAATGTTAGAAGCAGAGGTAGGTGAAAATAGACTTTTAAATGGACATTGGGTATTTGCACATAGATTTGCTGCAAATTATTCTTTACTCGTTGGTGAGTCATTTAATGATCCTGCTGATATAAATAAAGATCAAGCATTATCAAGAGAAAATTCAAATAAATATGCTAGCACACTGTCAGAAGAAGAAAGTAAAGCATTTAAAGAAAGAAGAAGTAGTTGGTTCAGTATGTACTTAGAGGGTCATTATGATGAGGTTAGGTACAGACATGAAAATGCAGGATTTAGGAATGAAAACTTTGATAATACTAACAGTAAAGTTGTAGTTATTAGTTGGTACAATCCAAGTTATGCTAATATGAAAGAATTTAGAGAAATTTATGAAAAACAAAAAATATCTGTTGAAAAGGAATTAGGAAATTCTGAATTGATAATAACTACTGCTCATTTTAGTGGAAGAAGCCCTACTTTTTCATCTGTTATGTGGTATCCTTCATGGGAAGTTTTTGCAAAAAATGAAGCTGCTTTAGATGAAATTCAAGCTAGCGGTGATAATTCTAATGGGGGAAGAATGTGGGAAATTGCCGGAGGACACTGGGATGAAATATTAGTAACCGTTGGTCATATGAATGAAGGAAAATTTATTATTGCTAAATAAAACATCAATTAAATAAATTTTATATGAGAAAATTAATTACAATAGTATTATTATTTTCATTTACTTCATGTGTAGAAGCACCAAAAGAAGATGAAAATATTAATATTAACTACATTTATGATGCAACTTATTCAAGTGATTGGAAAATAGGTGATCCAAATTTATCAAACATTGTATTAAGTCTTCAAAAAGCAGCCCAAGAAAATGACTATGATAAGGCAAAAGAACTATTTCATCCAGACATTGAAATTTGGAATGGAGATGGTTCTATAATTAAAGGATTAGATGCATTAGATGAAGCATTTAGAGATTTTATAGAAAATTATAAAATTGATCTAACTCCTCAAGTTTGGATGTCTATATATAGTGAAGAACTTGATGAAAATTGGGTTTTATTATGGAGCTACGAAGAATATAAAGCGCCAGATAATTCAATTAGAAAACTATATGCTCAAGAAAGCTTTCGAATTAAAGATGATAAGATCATAAGAGTAAATCAATTTCAAAGAGACTTGGTAGAATAATTATTTTAAAATCTATAAATAAAAAAGAACCCATTTAGGTTCTTTTTTTTTATAATAACCAAAAATTCAACTATAATTAAGTAGACTTTGTGACTGGCCTGGGTCTCGAACCCAGGACCCCATCCTTAAAAGGGATGTGCTCTACCAACTGAGCTAGCCAGTCAATTAATAAGTCTAAGTGCGCAAAAATAGAAATTGTTATTGAATTTACAATAATGTGAATTAATTATTTGAAAATTGTTAAATTTTAGGATGCAAAAAATATTCTTTTTTTTTCTTTATTATATTTCTTTTTCAATAAACATATATTCTCAACAAACCAAATCACCCCTTGTTCAATCATATAACGAACATTTAAAATTAAAAATCAACAGCCATCTAAACCTTGAATGGATAAGTTTAGGACCTGTTTTAAATTCTGCAAGAGTAGAATCTATTCAAGTAGATGAAAAAAATCCAGGAACAATGTACGTTGCATTTGGATCAGGAAATTTATGGAAAACTACTAATAATGGAATTTCATGGAAACCCATATTCAATAATATACCCTCTATTGGAATTGGAGATATTGCACTTGCTCCTTCAAACTCAAATATCATTTATGTTGGAACTGGAGAAAGTTTAAAAAAAGCAAGAAATTTCACCATGCCCGGTACAGGAATATATCGATCAATTAATGCTGGAGAATCTTGGCAACATTTAGGATTAGAAGATTCTTGGCACATTGGAGAGATAAGTGTTCATCCTACCAATCCAGATATAGTATTAGTCAGTGTTTTAGGACATTTTTGGACTTCTAATATAAATAGAGGAGTTTACAGAACAATAGATGGTGGGAAAAGTTGGGAAAGAGTTTTATATATCGATGAAAAAACTGGTTCAATTGATGTTGTTATTTCCCCATCAAACCCAAATATAGTCTACGCCTCCATGTGGGAAAATTACCCATCAATAAGTGGAAAAAATAGTGGAGTGTATAAAAGTGAAGACAATGGAAAAACGTGGGAAAAAATTACCAATGGACTACCCTCTGGTAAAAAAACAGGAAGAATTGGTTTAGCTGTATCATATTCTAATGCTAATAAAATATACGCTCTAGTAGATAATTTAGCAAATGAAAGAAATAATGCTGCAGAAGTATACTCATCAGTTGATGGAGGAAAAAATTGGAATAAAACACATAAAGATAATCTATTGATATTTCCGGGAATAGGATGGTACTTTGCTGATATTTATGTGAGCCCAAATGATGATAATGAGATATATGCACTAGGTGTAAGAACTGCAAAAAGTTCAGATGGAGGTAAAAGTTTTAAAAACTTGAGAGGTGATGTTAAAAGATTAAATTCAAGTGCTGCAAAAGGTCTCCATCTTGATCATTGTGAATTATGGATAAATCCACTAAATGATAAACATATTGCTTTAGGAAACGATGGGGGTTTATTTATAAGTTATGATAAAGGAAAATCATGGCTTCATTATAATAATATTCCAGTAGGAGAATTTTATGATATTGAAGTTGATAATCAAAATCCTTATATAATATACGGAGGAACTCAAGATGATGCAACTGTATATGGACCAGCTCTTGAATGGAATAATTTATATATAGATAAATGGAAGTATTTATGGATAGATGCCTGGGATGGAGGTGATGGATGTGTAACCCAAGTTGATCCATCAGATCCCAATACCGTTTATTTTAGTATGCAAAATGGTGCCATTAGAAGAAAAAATATGGTTAATGATTTGTCTTTATCTATTAAACCAAAATTACCTGATAATATAAATGATAATTTAAAGTATAATTTTATTACACCATATTTTATATCGGAACATAACAACAATACATTATATCATGCAGGAAATTATGTCTTCAAATCTGAGAATAGAGGCGATAACTGGAAATTAATCAGCACAAATCTTACTAAATCAAAATTCAGTAATAAAGTTTCTTATTCTGCAGGAGCAATAGCAGAATCTCCTATAGAAAAAGGACTTATATATTATGGAACTGATAGGGGCTCATTTTGGGTTTCAAAAAATGACGGAGAAATTTGGGAAGAAGAGTCAATAAATATTGAAGACAATTACATTAGAAGTATTTATCCATCAAAATTTGAAAAATCACGAGTATATATGTCTATGACAGGTATAAACTATGATGATTTAAGTAATTATCTATATTCTTCTGAGAATTATGGAAAACACTGGAAAAAAATATCTTCAAATCTTCCCAATGAACCAGTAAATGTTATAGTAGAAGATAATAAATATGAAAATATACTTTATGCAGGTATGTACAGAGGTGTCTACATTTCGCTAAATAAAGGACTGAAATGGATGGTTTTAGGTAATAATTTACCAATATCTAGTGTCTCAGATATAGAAATTCATAATAGTTCAAATGACATGATAGTTTCAACTCACGGAAGAGGTATTTACAAAATAAACTTAGATCCAATTCATAAATATTTTCTTATTAAAGACTCATTAAAATCTGATTATTTATTTGAAATTGATAATGGAAACTTACCTAAATTCAATGATACACATAAAGAACCTATAATGGATACGTACGAAAAATTACCTATTACATTTTATTTAAATGAAAATAAAAATTATGCACTTAAAATTATGAATAATAATAAAATTATCTGGAAATATGAATCAAAAGGAAATTATGGTATTAACCAAATAAGATGGGATTTGATTACCAAAAAAAATAATGACCAGAAACCATATCATATTCATTATAATGAATTTATTTTACCAGGAGAATATAATGTTATACTTGAAACTGAAAATTCAATTAATAACACAGTATTAAAAATTTATGAGAAATAAATTCTATTATATATCAATTGTTCTATTAGGAATTTTTTCATTTTCAAATAGAATTATTTCTAAAAATTTAAGCTTAAATAAAGCCGATTCATTATTTAACCTAAAAATATATACTGAAGCCAAACTAATATATGATAGCCTTTATTATAAAGAAAACTTATATTCTGAAAGCATGCTTCTAAAAATGGCATTGATTGAAGAGGGACTTGAAAACTATGAAAAATCTATATATTATTTATCTCAATATCAATCAATTAATAATAATGAATCATCTGAAATAAAAATTAAAAAAATTGCGAATAATTATGATCTAGAAGGATATGAAAAAAATGATTTTGACTATTTACAAAATATATTAAAGGAAAATAGAATCAT
>JAYZHG010000018.1:0-20650 GCA_036166735.1 Bacteroidota bacterium
GACCAAACCTGTGAACCATTTGTCCCTCTAGAATGAAAAAGTTTTGTTGGTTCACCCTCTCCATCAATAGGAGAAACCCATATTTGACCTGATTTGATAAAAGCAATTTTATCACTATTTGGAGAAATAACAGGACCTGTACCTTCATCTATAAGTATTGGATCTCCTCCATTAAAAGGTATAGACCAAATTTGTACTTTAGGTGGAAAAGGTTCAAATGTGGGATTTACTGGTAATTCATCATCCCAATTAGATCCAAAATCGCCACCTCTTATATAAATGACCCAATTACCATCTGCAGAAATTGAAACACTTGATAACTCCTGTCCTGTATCTTCCATATACCCAGTCAATTTTCTAGAAACATATTTAGGAGCTTCGGCAACATAGATATTTCTTAATCCCTCCTCATCAAATGCCCAAGCTATTCGTGATGACTGCAACGAACCAGTCAATTCATTTGGAAAAGGGTACGACTTAATCTGATCTAAAGTAAAATTCTGTGATTGTATAGTTAAGACAAAAAAGAAAAAAAATAATGATAGACTAATCTGTTTCATTCCATGAAATATTTATATGAGCATACAAACTAATAATGAATAAAAACAAAGCAGCCCACATCACATATATAAAGTGAGAGCTCGGAATCCAATTATATGCAACGATTAAATTAACTATCAATAAGCTTCCTAAAACGCAATATATTCGTGTCCTTACAAATGAAACTTTTAATGTTTTTTCTGAAGAAAAAGCAAGTAAAAACATACCTATTCCTACAACATATAAACCCAAAAATCGATATATCTGAGTTAAATAACCAGATAGTGTAAAATTCTCATCTACAGACAAAAGTTCCGTAAATGTCATGTTTAATCTTTCCTCATTTGCAACCTGATCTAACATCCAAGGTTCATCAGATATCATCCATCTAATTCCAGAAATAATTAATGCAAGACTTATTAAAACAAGAGGAATTCTTAACATATTTTTTTTCATATTGATTTAATATTTAGCTGAACCTTTTGGAGTTGTTTTACTAATAAATTCTCTTATATCATCATTTGAATTCTTCAAATCTTCTTTTCTAAGATACATCATATGACCACTTCTATATCCTTTAAAAGATAATCTATCTTTCATTTTACCACTGGGATCAACATTCCACATTGTATATTTAGCATTGAAATAATCTGTAGCTCCATCATAGTAACCAGACTGAATAAAAACATGCATATAAGGATTTTTTGCCATTGCATGTCTTAAATCTTCACCCGTAGTATTATTAGATCTATCCCATGGTCTCACATTGCCCCACACATTGTATTTCATATTAGTTTCAAATTTTAATTCTTCTTTTAAATAATGATTCATTGCGGGAGTAAAAGCATGATCCCAAGCTGCCATAGCAGGATCATGATCATATCTTATACCAGCATCAGTCTTATCTATTCCTTTATATCTAGAATCTAATCTACCAATTGTTAAACCATCTTCATATAATAATTTTTTCCAAAAATATGAGGTAGGAACATCTAAATTATAGTCTAAATAATCTTTAACAGACAAACCAGAATATCTAGATGCAATTACAGCTACATCTTTTTTTTCAGAATCACTTAGAGAACTACCTTTTGCTATTGCTGGTATAAACTTTTCGATTGTATACTTTTCTATTTCAGGTAATATATCATCTAAATCTTGAGATAAAAGATCATCATCTAAAACTTTGTGGTACCAAGCTGTAGCAGCATAATATGGAAGTGTTAATGCAGCAGAAACAGGTCCGTCTCTATCAATACCTAATCCAGTAGGCGAAACAAGTACAACACCATTTATATACATGGTTTGTGCCCTCTGTAATTCTAAGGATAGACCCGAGCAACGAGGAGTTCCATAACTTTCCCCAATAAGATATTTTGGAGAAACCCATAACTTATATTTATTAACAAAATCATTTATCCATTTAGCTAAGTATTTAATATCTGAATTAACTCCAAAAAAATTAGCTCTATCATAATCCTTATCCAATATTCTTGATAAACCAACATTAACAGGATTAATGTATACAATATCAGCAACATCAATTATTGAATGAGGATTTTCTTTAAATCCATACGGTTGAACTGGATTTCCTTCATCATCTATATTTAAAATTCTTGGACTCGTATACCCCATATGCATCCATATTGATGCAGCTCCTGGACCTCCATTAAAAGAAAAAAATATTGGTCTTTTTTCAACACTTTTAATATCTGATCTTTTATAATAGGTATAAAATAAGGTAGCTACAGCCTTATCTTCATCACTCCATACAGGCAGTGTTCCTGCAGTTGCAGTATACGGAATTTTATTTCCCTTTACAGTGACATAATGACTAGTAGTAACACTCCTTTCAGGTTCGATGGATCTAGTTTGAGAAAAAGCACAAAAATATGAGCTGATAAATAATAATATTATAAAATTTTTCATGGGTTAATAAAATTAAAAAGGCCTAAAATATGTTTAGGCCTTAAGATAATAAATAGTTTATTTATTTCCACGAAATACCCTCACCAGTAAATCTTCTATACATCAAATAAAGCATAGAAAGTGAAATTACAAGATGATAATATCCAAACTGTTGTGCTACACCAAAATCCAAACATAATATAACATAAGCAGATCCTAAATTGATTGCCAATATAGCAAGGCCAATTTTAGTTGCAAGTGCGACAGCTGCTGTATTATCCATTCCATAATTATTGTTATCTGGTCGGGTTAATAAAAATTGAGCTATAAACGTACAGATTAATGTTAAAGTATATGGTGATGAAGTAGCAGGATCCATATATCTCATTGTCTCACCTATAATAGGTAATAAACTGAAATAACAAACACCACTTAAAAATAATTTTCTATCCATTTTAAATGCACCATAAGCAGATAAAAGAGCCAAAAGTCCTCCAACACCAGTAAATATCAATGTCATTGTGTCATCCATAATTAAAATATGATTTAGTTAAAGTTATTTAATATCAAAATTACCAGTTAATATTAAAAAGATAAATATAGATATAATTCTTTCATGAAAAAATTTACGATTATTAAGGTTGTCTTAATTATTGTGATTATAATTAATATAAATAAAAACTATTTACCTTTTTTATGAAAAAATATACATTCATTTTCATTACACTCATAGCATTCGGATGTACCATAGAAAGTATTGATCCAAATGAAAAGAAAGTAAATAGTCTGATAATTGACATTATTGATTCTAATAATTTACCTGGATTATCTGTTTCTGTGATGAAAAATGGTGAAATAGTATATTCAAAGGGATTCGGGTATGCTGATATCGAAAGTAAAACTCAAATTATTCCTTCATCAACAAAATTTCGAATAGGAAGCTTCTCAAAAACATTAACGGCTAGTGCTTTAATGAAACTTGTTGAAAATAACAAATTAAATTTAGATGAAAGTATACATACTTATGTTCCCGAAGTTCCCAAAAAAAATTGGAATTTTAATCTAAGACAAATGGGAGGACATTTATCAGGAATTAGACATTATAAAGGAAATGAATTTTATATAAATAAAAATTATGAAAATGTTATTGATGCTCTAGATATTTTTAAAGATGATCCTCTATTACATGAGCCTGGAACAAAATATTATTATTCTACTCATGCATGGACTTTAATTAGTGCTGCAATAGAAAAAGGATCTGAAACTCCATTTTTAGAATATATGTATAAAAATGTTTTTGAACCTCTGGGAATGAAAAACACATATGCTGAAACTAGAGATCTCAGTATAAAAAATAAAGTTACTTACTACAAAAAAGATAATTATGGAAATATTAAAATTGAACCCGAAGTAAATAATAGCTGGAAATGGGCAGGAGGAGGATTTATTTCTACTACAGAAGATATTGTTAATTTTTTACATAGTCATTCAAAATCCGGCTACTTAACTGATGAAAGTTTAAATATTCTTATGAATCCTCAAACAATTGCTAGTGCTGGTACAACTAATTATGGTATTGGATGGAGAAAAAGATATGGAAATAATAACGAAGTACTTTATGGCCATACAGGTGGTTCAGTAGGAGGAACAACATATGCATTCATAGCAATTGACTATAACGTCATAGTAGTAATAACATCTAATTTAAGCGATGCATCATTTGGTAATTTACCAAATGATATATTTGAAATATATTATTAATGTCACTAAAGAAACTTGAAAAACTAAATAATCACAAACGAGATTTAAGAATCAAATTTGATTCAAAAAATCATATTTATTCCGTTGATAAGAATAAAAATTATATTTCTGTAACACAATTAGTGAGTAAATTTTTTCCTGAATTTGATAAAAATTTTTGGGCAGAAAAACAAAGTCATAAATTAGGAATTCCAAAAGATGAAATATTGATGAAATGGGAAAATTTAGGTAATAAAGCAAGAAATGCCGGGACCAACCTTCACTTACAAATAGAAAATTTTTATAATCATACAAATCATAAAAATTCAAGAGAATTTGAAAAATTTTTAGACTTTCATCATAAATATATAATAAATAATTATCAGCCATTTCGAACTGAATGGAAAATCTTTGATGAAAAAAAACTAATTGCCGGAACTATAGATATGGTATATAAAAAACCTGATGGTAGTTTATTTATTTTTGACTGGAAAAGAAGTAAAAATATTATCAACTCAAATGGATCTGTGGAAAAAGAAAATCCATATGAAAATGGTCTAAAAGGATTAAGCCATTTAAGTTCTTCTGATTATATAAAATACTCTTTGCAACAAAATATCTATAAATACATACTTGAAAAGTATTATGAAAAAAAAATTTCTAGTATGAATCTTTTAATACTTCACCCTAATTATGAAAAATACCATATTGTCAAAATTGATGAATTTCAATTAGAAACTAAATACCTAATTGATAATAGATGAAAAAAATTATAAAATTATTAGATGGAAGTCTATCCTATCCCCTTGAAAAAAAAGGATATAATTTAAATACTAAATTATGGACAGCACATGCACTTATAAATAATCCTGAAGAGATATTAAAAATTCATAAAGATTATATCAATAGTGGTACTGACTTTATAAGTACATCTACATATCAGGCAAGTGTAAGAGGTCTTTTAGATTATGGTTACAATATTTCAAAAATTGAAAAAATTTTCAAAAAATCTGTAGAATTAGTAAAAAAAGCTATAGATGAAACAAATTCAAAAAATAAAATTTCGATTATAGGAAGTTTTGGTCCATTCGCAGCCTACCTAGCCGATGGTTCAGAATATAATGGAAATTATAAATTTTCAGATAACAACATATTACAATTTCATTCTGAAAATATAGATATAATAAATAAATTAAATGTAGATATTATTCTCTATGAAACCATTCCAAATTTAAGAGAAGCTAAAATATTATCAAAAATCATAAATAAAATAAATAAGGAAATATGGATATCATTTACCTGTAATGATAAATTAGAGTTAAGGGATGGGTCCTCTTTAAAAAAAGCATGCAAAATATTCTCTTCAACTGATAATGTTTCTACTATTGGAATCAATTGTGTTCAACCACATTTAATAAGTGATGTAATTAAACTACTAAAAAAAGAATCGACAAAAAATATTTTAGTATATCCAAATTCAGGAGAAAAGTTTGATCACAAAACAAAAACTTGGAATGGCAAAAAATTATTTAATAAAAAAATGATAAAAGAATGGATTAAACTTTCTCCAGATATAATTGGTGGATGTTGTAGAATGGATGCTTCTGTAATAAAAAAAATGAGAAAATATATAGACTTAGTTTAAATTGTCTTGAGGTGTTCTAATTCTATCTACCATCTCCATTACTTCTTTTGGAGGTGGATTAGTAAATCTTGAAACTATAATCGAAACTAAAAAATTACACATCATAGCAATTGATCCAAAACCTTCAGGAGATATACCAAACCACCACTCAGATTTAGGTGGTATTTCACCTAACCACCCTAATTTAAACTTCATCATATAATATAACATTAAAGAAATCCCGACAGCCATTCCAGAAATAGCACCTTCTCTATTTATTCTTTTTGAAAAAATACCTAATATAATAGCAGGGAATAAAGATGAAGCTGCAAGTCCAAATGCAAGAGCTACAACAGCCGCTACAAATCCAGGAGGATTAATACCAAAATAACCTGCAATTAAAACAGCAAAAATTGCAGAAATTCTTGCTATCCATAACTCTTCAGATTCACTAATATCTGGATAGTAAGTTTTTTTTACTAAATCACGTGATATTGAAGTTGAAATAACTAATAATAATCCAGCTGCTGTAGATAAGGCCGCAGCAAGTCCACCAGCAGCTACCAATGCAATAATCCATGGAGGTAAATTTGCAATTTCTGGATTTGCAAGAACCATAATATCATTATCAATAATAAGTTCATTATCTGATGAGCTCATATAATTGATAATACCATCATTATTTTTGTCGTCATAAGAAATAAGACCTGTTTTTTCCCAATTCTTAAACCATTCAGGCATAGCAATATATTCTTTATTACTAACAGTTTGAATCAAATTTAACTTTGAAAATACAGCAACTGCAGGAGCAGTTGTATATAAAATTGTAATAAATAATAGTGCCAAACCAACTGATTTTCTTGCGTCTTTCACTCTTTTAACTGTAAAAAATCTTACTATTACATGGGGAAGGCCAGCCGTACCCACCATCAAAGCAAGTGTAATAAAAAAGATATCCGTAACTGATTTTGATCCATTTGTATACTCATTAAAACCTAAATCTTTAGATAATAGATCAAGTTTATCTAACAAGTAAACTCCAGAATTATCATTAAGAGTAGATCCCATTCCTATCTGTGGAATTAAATTTCCTGTCATCTGAAATGAAATAAATATGGCAGGAAGCATAAAAGCAAAAATCAAAATACAATACTGTGCTACTTGTGTATATGTAATACCTTTCATTCCACCCAAAACAGCATAAAATAAAACAATGACCATCCCTATAATAACACCAGTATTTATAGGTACTTCTAAAAATCTTGAAAAAACAATACCAACACCTCTCATTTGACCCGCTACATAAGTAAAGGATACAATAAGAGCACAATAAACAGCTACTTTTCTAGCGGTTTTTGAATAATATCTATCGCCTATAAAATCTGGAACTGTAAATTTTCCAAATTTCCTTAAATAAGGAGCTAGTAATAATGCTAATAATACATATCCTCCCGTCCAACCCATTAAATATACTGATCCATCGTATCCTGAAAAAGCAATAATCCCAGCCATGGAAATAAAAGATGCAGCAGACATCCAATCAGCTGCAGTTGCCATTCCATTTGCTAAAGGAGAAACACCTTTTCCCGCTATATAAAATTCAGATGTAGAAGAAGCTCTAGACCATATTGCAATTGATATATAAATTAAAAATGTTATACCAACAATGATGTAAGTCCAAGTTTGTACATCCATAATTAATTTTTTGAATTAAAACCGTACTTTTTGTCTAGCTTATTAATTAAGCGTACATATATAAAAATTAAAATAACAAATGTGTACATGGATCCTTGTTGGGCAAACCAAAATCCTAATTTAAATCCACCTATAGAAAAAACATCTAAATTTTCTTTAAAAAGAATACTAAAACCAAAAGAAACAATAAACCAAACTGTAAGTAAAATGAAAACATACTTTAAATTTTCCTTCCAATAACTATTATTTGTTTTATTCATAATGCTAACACTATAAAAAAATTAGTATATTTTTATTTAAAGTTTAAATCAAGAATTATGAAGATAATTAATTTAATTTTATTACTATCATTTAGCATTCAAATTCAATCCCAAAACATTATTAGCTTAAAAGAAAGGGCAACTGTTATAGAAAATATTCAAAAAGACAGATTTGATAATTTACTCCCGAAATTAATGAAAGAAACGGGAATAGATATGTGGATTCTAATTACTAGAGAATACAATGAAGATCCTATCATTAAGACAATGCTCCCTCCTACTTGGTTAAATGCAAGGAGAAGAACTATTCTCGCTTTTTATTATGATAAATCATCAGAGAAAGTTGAAAAAGTTGCTATAGCAAGGTATAATTTTGGAAAGAATATTCCTTCCATATGGAATAAAGAAAAAGAACCAGACCAATGGAAAGCACTTTCCAACTTTATAGAAAGTAAAAATCCTAATAAAATAGGTTTAAACTATTCAGAACATTTTGCGATTACAGATGGAATTGTAAAAACTGACTATGAACTATTCATGAAAAATATTTCTAAAAAATCTGCTGCTAAAGTAGTCTCTGCGGAAAAACTTGGTATCAGATGGATAGAAACAAGGACACAATATGAGATGACAATTTTTAGTCAACTTGTCGAAATAACTCATAATATCATCAAAGAAGCTTTTTCGACTAAAGTAATAACACCAGGAATTACATCAACCGACGATGTGGTATGGTGGATGAGAGAAAAAGTATCTGCATTGGGTTTAAAAACATGGTTTCATCCAACAATCGATGTTCAAAGGTCAGATAATAGTGATTTATATGCATTTGATGGAAAATCAAAGTTTGATATAATTCAACCAGGTGATTTAGTACATTGTGATTTTGGAATAACGTATTTAACACTAAATACAGATTGTCAAGAAATTGCATATGTGCTTAAACCAAATGAAAATAAAGCTCCAGCATTTCTTTCTAAAGCATTAAAAGAAGGAAATAGAGTTCAAGATATTTTTACTGGAAATTTTAAATTTGGTAAAACAGGAAATCAAGTACTTAAAGAATCTTTAGAAAGTGCTATAAACGAAGGTCTTAAACCTCAAATATATACTCATCCACTAGGAACTTTTGGACATTCATCTGGTACAACATTTGGTATGTGGGACGCTCAGCAAGGTGTTCCTTTTAATGGTGATCATCCTCTACAATATAATACGGTTTATGCAATTGAGTTAAATACTAAAGTTTTTATAGAAGAGTGGAATAAAGAAATTAGAATAATGTTAGAAGAGGCTGGTTTCTACGGCAAAAATGGCTTTAGATATGTTAATGGTAGAGAAACAGAGATAATACTCATTGGAAAAAAGGATAAAGCAATAAATAATTGATTAAAATGAATCTACTTCTAAATAGGCATCTATAACTGCTTGTTCCCCCTCTTTATTAGGTTGTGAATTTCCATGCTCCATACCTAAAATACCATTAAATCCTTTAGAATGAATATACTTAAATATATTCTTATAATTAATTTCACCTGTTGTAGGCTCATTTCTTCCTGGGTTATCTCCAATTTGGAAATATCCAATTTCATTCCATGAAGCTTCAATATTTGGAATTAGGTTACCTTCTTGAATTTGTTGATGATATATATCAAAAAGTATTTTGCATGAAGGTGAGTTTACTGCTTTACAAATTTGGTATGCTTGAGGGCTTTCAGATAAAAACAGACCTGGATGATCTCTAAAATTTAAAGGTTCTAGAACCATTACTAAACCATGAGGTTCAAGAATATCAGATGCCTGTTTTAAACTTTCTATGACATTAGCAGTTTGATAAGACATCTTTTTTCTTAAATCAACAAAACCAGGAACTACCGTCATCCACTTAGCATTAACCCTTTTAGCAACTTCAATGGATTCTTTTATATGTCGAAGAAATTCATTTCTTAACTCCAAATTTCCACTTGCCAAATTAGGCTTTTGCCAATAGATATCATGAGCAACAAAAACACCCATTTCAATATTTCTTTTTTCCATTATAGCTGACATCTGATTTTGAGTGGATATAGACCTACTTTTCATTCTGTTATCCTCAAAAGCCATAAATCCCTGATCTGCCATAAAACTCAACTGATCTATAGGATCTTTTCCAGCAGAATTAGCAAACATTCCTAAATGAGGTGCATATTTAAGTTTAAATCTATTCTTTTGAAAGTTATAATTATGTGCAAAAAGACTGTTTGCACTAAACATGCCAACACTTGTAATACTTAAATTATTTATAAATTTTCTTCTTTTCAAAACTATATAAATTGAGTTTTTCCGGGAATTGCAACTAAATATTTTCCATTATCATCTGGTAATGTAGGAGGCGTTGAATTCCAAGTTAAATTATTTGGAACAAGCATTTCTTTAGAATTAATAGCTTGATCCCATGTAATGTTTTTACCAGTATAAGTTGCCATTCTTCCCATTATAGCTGTCATTGTACTTTTTGCTCCATATTCTACATCATTTATAACCTCATTATTTCTTATGGATTGAAATAATTTATCATGTTCTACTTGATAAGGATTTGGATCTTCATTCCATTTATTAGGGTACTTATATTTAATATTTCCACTTAAATCTGTCATTTCACCTTTTCCAGTTACAACTGATCCATTGCTTCCCTGGAAGACTTCATCTACCCTACTAGCTGTACCAGTTTGATGTCTACACTGACTTGAGATAACCGCTCCACTTGCGTAAGTAAACTCTACAAAATGATGATCAAAGATTTGTCCATGATCAATACCATTTCTAACTTCTCTACCTCCCATACCCTGAGCAGAAATTGGGTAGTCACCAATAAACCAATTGGCCACATCTATGTTATGAATGTGTTGTTCAAGTATATGATCACCACATAACCAGGTAAAATAATACCAATTTCTCATCTGGTACTCTAATTCTGATTGTGAAGGTTTTCTTTTTTTAACCCAAACTCCACCATCATTCCAATAGACTTGTCCAGAAACTATTTTTCCAATATCTCCATTTACAACTTTATTATATAAAGTAATGTATTTATCTTGATAATGTCTTTGAAGACCTACTACAACATTTAATTTTTTATCTTTTGCAATCTTAGCAACCTCTAAAACCTTCCTAATTCCAGGAGCATCTGTAGCAAGGGGTTTTTCCATAAAAACATGCTTATCATTATTAATAGCATATTCAAAATGTAGAGGCCTAAACCCTGGAGGAGTTGTCAAAATAACCACATCACACAAGTCGATTGCTTTTTTATATGCATCAAAACCAGTAAACATATTTTTTTCTTTGACATCAATATTTTTAGATCCATCAAAATGTTCTTTAATTCCATTCAAACTAGAATCAATTCTATCTCTAAATGCATCTGCCATTGCATATAATTCAACTTTATCATCAGCAGTAAGGGCTTGAACTGCTGCGCCAGAACCTCTTCCACCACATCCTATTAATGCTAATTTTAATTTTTTGTTATCGTAAACATTAGACATAGCATCAAGTGGAAGGGTGCTCGCTAATATTCCAGTAGTCGCCGCAACTGTTTGTTTACAAAATGTTCTTCTTGTATTTTTTATCATGACTTATGGTTTAAAGGTTTTTTCAATCTAAAATATATTTTTAGTAATTCCAAAATAAATTTTTAACATCATCTTCAGGGGTCGATAATGGTCTTACAATTCTAAAGCCAATATAAGGAGCATCCGTATTCCACCACTTACTTTTAGGTATTTGAGGATCCCTCTTTTGAAGTTCTTTAGTTGACAGATCTCTCCTTGAACTTTTTAATCTAGTAGCGTCATCATTCCAAGAACCACCTCTTATTACCTTAGGATATTTATTTTTAGTTATATAAAAAGGATTTTTTAGAGTATTTCTGTTTTTATACTTATCAACAGAATAAGTATCAATTGTCCATTCAGAAACATTTCCATGCATATCATAAAGGCCTAAAGCATTAGGTTTTTTTGTGCCTATCTTATGATAAGATCCATTTGAATTATCAGAATACCATGCATATTCACTCAAAATAGAAATATCATCTCCAAAATAATAATCTGAATTTGACCCTGCTTTACATGCATATTCCCATTCCGCTTCCGTAGGTAACCTATAATAGTTTCCTGTAATTGAAGATAACCATTCACAAAATTTAGAAGCAGCAAACTGAGTCATATTAATAGCAGGATAACCATTAGTGCCCATTCCAAAACTCATCTCCATATACGGAGTAGTAGCACTAGAAACACCATCAACATCAATGAATACTTCTGAACCTTTTTTAAAAGAAGAAGGTGATTCATCAATATTTCTCTCCATAAATAAAGTATATACGTCCCACGATATTTCATAGGTAGAAATCCAAAAGGATGAAACTTCAATTTCATGCTTTAGAGCATCAAATGAATCATCGCCCATTATAAACTTTCCACCATGTACTGGAGTCATATCTATTTCTAAAGTAGAAGAAGGTAGAGGCTGACTATATTTAACAAAATCATTTAAAGAAAAGGAGGGATAAAGTAAAAGAAAAAATAAGGATGAAGAAAATATAATTTTCATTATAGAAAAATAAAAAAAAAAGGTCATAATTAATATTATGACCATAAATATATGCGCCTTCTCTTGGACTCGAACCAAGGACCAATAGATTAACAGTCTACTGCTCTAACCAACTGAGCTAAGAAGGCATAAAATAATTTGCAATAATAAATTTACAATATTTAAAGTGCAAAATTATTCTTTAATATTAAATATAATATTTGTCAATAAATGACATAATGTCATATAAAAAAATATAATTTACAATAATATGACATTATGGCACAATATATCATTCTTTTTCCTTTTGGCATATTTATTTCATTACTAATTATTGAAGTTTAATTTAAATAGTTTAATTATGAGACAATTAGTTTTAAGACCATCAAATAATTTTGTAAGACCATTTTTATTTGATAATTTTTTTGATGACTTTTTTGAAAATTCATTTATAAATGAATCTCAGAAAGGTTATTCTCCTAGAGTTGATATATCTGAAACAGATAAATCATTTGATTTCAATATAGCGATTCCAGGACTTAATAAAAACGACCTATCAATTGAAATTGAAAAAGGTCATTTAATAATTTCTGGTGAAAGAAAATTCAGTAATGAAAAAAACAATTTTCATTCTATCGAAAATGGATATGGTAAATTTACCAGATCATTTCAATTACCAGAGAACATAATCGAGGGAAAGATAACAGCTGTTCACAAAAATGGAATGCTAAACATATCTGTTCCTAAAGATTCAAAAACATCTATTAAAAAAACAATTCAAATCAAATAATTTTTTTTAATATATAGTTTCAAAAAGGCAAATTAATCATTTGCCTTTTTTTTATGTTAAACAATGTTAATTAGCATATAATTAACATCAATAATACCGTTTGAGTATTTAAATTTGCTGAAACATAAAATATAGATATGAAAAATTTTTTATTCGCAATATTATTTTCAATTATTGGAGGATTTACTGCTATTGGAGGCTATAACCTATGGGAAAACAAATCGAATGTTATTGCCATAGATTATAATGATAAAATAAAATTAGCAAATTATATTTTCGACACTACAGATGTCATAGTACCAAAAGGATTAAATTTTATTTATACAGCCAAAGTAACAACACCATCAGTTGTTCATATCAGAACTACATATGAAGGAAGAAATTCGGGTACTAGAAATCCTTTTGAAGATATGTTTAGAGATTTTTTTGGTGAAAGATATGACTACAGAGAACGTGAAATGCCAAAAAAAAGAGGTTCAGGTTCAGGTGTAGTCATGTCAAAAAATGGTTATATAATCACAAACAATCACGTAGTTGAAAATGCCAGCGAAGTTGAAGTACTATTAAACGATAACAGAACATTTAAAGCAACAATAGAAGGAACGGATCCTACAACAGATTTAGCAATTCTTAAAATTGAAGCAAATGATTTACCTACTATAAAGTTTGGTAATTCAGATAACTTACAAATTGGAGAGTGGGTTCTTGCCGTTGGTTCTCCATTCGAATTTAGATCTACTGTTACAGCAGGAATAGTAAGTGCAAAAGCTAGAAATATTGGAATATTAAGAGATAAAAATAACTTACAGATTGAAGCTTTTATTCAACATCAAGCACCTGTAAATCCAGGAAATTCTGGGGGAGCATTAGTTAATTTAGAAGGTAAACTTGTGGGAATAAACTCTGCTATAGCAACACCTACAGGAACATTTGCTGGTTATTCATTTGCAATACCATCAACCCTTGTAGAAAAAGTATATAGAGATTTAGTTGAATTTGGAGTAGTTCAAAGAGCGTTGTTAGGAATAACTATCCAAGACGTAACTGCTGAAATTGCAAAAGAAAATGATATTCCAGTATTATTTGGTGTTTTAATTTCGGGAGTAAATGATGGAAGTGCTGCGTTTGAAGCAGGACTTGAAAAAGGAGATGTCATTACTGAAATCAATAAAGTAGAAATTAAAAATGTTTCTAATCTGCAAGAACAAATTGCAATAAATAGACCTGGAGATAAAGTAGAAGTAACTTACATAAGAGACGGAAAAACAAAAAACACTACCGCTACTCTAAAAAATACTTTAGGAACAACTGAAGTAGTTGCATCAAATAATAATTTTTCTTTTGATGGCGCAAAATTCTCAGATTTATCAAAAGAACTTAAAGAAAAATTAGAATTAGAAGGAGGAGCTCAAGTAATTAATATTGAAAAAGGAAAATGGAAAAATGCAGGAATCACAAAAGGATTTATTGTTACTTCTATTAATAAAAGAGCGATTTCTGATGTCGAAGATCTATCTACAACACTGTCTCAATTACCAAAAGATGATGGGGTTTTAGTAGAAGGAATGTACCCTAATGGTATTAAGGCATACTATGGTATAGGATGGTGATAAAAAAAAATTTGTTTTAAAGCCTTACATATATTAGGCTTTTTATATAATTTCATATAATGATTAAAAAAACAATTAAAGTAATAACTGCATTTTTGCTTACTATTTTCATTACATTATCATGTGGCTTTGAGGATAACCTACCTTGTGATGATAGTATTCCAGAATGTAATGATAAACCTGAATTACCTAATCCTGATACTGAAGGCTAAAAATCAAATTTTATACCCTGAGCTAAAGGCAAATCATCCGTATAATTAATTGTATTAGTTTGTCTTCTCATATATGCTTTCCATGAATCTGATCCAGACTCTCTTCCTCCTCCAGTTTCTTTTTCACCACCAAAAGCACCACCAATTTCAGCCCCTGAAGTTCCTATATTAACATTTGCTATACCACAATCTGATCCTTGAGCAGATAAAAATTGTTCTGATTCAGATAAATCTTTAGTCATAATTGATGAAGATAAACCCTGGGGTACATTATTTTGAATTCTAATAGCCTCATCTAAAGTAGAATATTTTATTAAATATAATATAGGTGCAAAAGTTTCATCTTGAACAATTGAAAATTCATTCTTTACTTCATAAATAGCAGGTTTAACATAACATCCAGATTGGTATTTATTCCCTGATAACTCCCCACCTACAACCACTTCTTTACCTCCCTCTTTATTTATTTTTTCTATTGCATCAAGATACATTTTCACTGCACCTCTATCAATTAGAGGACCCATATGATTATCTTTATTCAAAGGATTACCAATCTTGATTTGTCCATAAGCATTCACTAACTTATTTTTAAATTCCTCAAAAATATCTTTATGAACTATTAATCTTCTAGTTGATGTACACCTTTGACCAGCCGTTCCTACTGCCCCAAATACTGCTGCCCTAAGAGCAATATTGAGATCAGCTTTATTTGAAACTATTATTGCATTATTCCCTCCAAGTTCAAGCAGAGTCTTTCCCAACCGATCACCTACTATTCTAGCAACATATTTTCCCATTGCTGTAGAGCCGGTAGCAGAAATTAAAGATATTTTTTTATTATTTAACATTTCTGTACCAATTTTTCTTTCTGAACAATCAATTACCAAAGAACATATACCTTCATCAACATTATTTTTTTCAAATACATGAGAAATAATTTTTTGAGTAGCTATAGCTGAAAGTGGTGTTTTTTTAGAAGGCTTCCATAAGCATACATTTCCGCATACTAATGCAATCATAGCATTCCAACTCCAAACAGCTACAGGAAAATTAAATGATGAAATAATAGCAACTATACCAAGTGGATGCCATTGTTCATACATTCTATGACCTGGTCTTTCGGAGTGCATAGTAAGTCCATAAAGTTGCCTTGATAATCCGACAGAAAAATCACAAATATCAATCATCTCTTGAACCTCCCCTAAACCCTCTTGCAATGATTTTCCCATTTCATAAGACACTAATTCTCCTAATGAATTTTTCTTTTTTCTAAGTTCATTACCAATCTGTCTAACTATCTCACCCCTTTGGGGTGCAGGAATTTTCCTCCAGTGCACAAATGATTCTTCTGCATTTTTTAAAATAGATTTATAAGAAACATCATCTGTTTCAATAACATCAGCAATTGGATTACCATCAACAGGAGAGTATATAGTTCTACTATCTCCTTTAGATTTTAACCAAATAGAACCTGAAGATGTTCCATTATTTACTTTCTTTAAATCTAAATCTGTTAATAAATTCGAAATATTTACCATTGTATTGATTAATTAAAATCAGCATCACTAACCTCTGGATTAACAACAATTTTTATCATATTAAAATCCATATTTTGTGGTCCCATTGGCACTTTAATTATATGAGGAAACAATATTCCATCTACTGAAATATAATTTTCATAATAAGTGGTTTGAGAAACTTTAGTGCCATCAGGCATAGATGCACTTTGAGTTTGTTTAATTTTAAGTCCAGTTTCTTTATCATAATAAACATACGTATCACCATTAACTTCAAGTGCGTACAACTCTTTTCCACCTTCACTCTCAATAGCACTAAATTTAACATCCTTATTATCTAACCAACCTATTTCTTCAAAAGGTAAAGAAGACTTTTTTAACTTATCTATTTCCTCCTGTGGAAAAGGATTATTTACACCTTGCTGTTGAATATATCCCGCTTCTCCATTAAAAGCTTGCTTCATAAGTACATTTCCCATCATCATCATCATCACAACTAATTTATTAGGCTTCGCGTTAATATTCATTAACTGAAGTTTCATTCCTTGAAATTCAGCTTCTCCCAACAAACTAACTGCATTAACAGATTCTACTTTTTCCTTTCCACCTATAGCTTCTAAATAATTCAATAAAACACCATTTGCAGATATACCAGTGGGAACAGAATAATTTGGCTTTTCAGTTATATTTCCATTAGTATCATAATATTTAATCTCATATAGTGATTTTTCAAGAGAAGGTATCACATCTTTTCCTTTTCCAACAATTACTATTCTTAAGTTATTATTCTTAAAATATTTATTAGTTACCCTTTTTATATCCTCAACTGTTACCTTTTGAAAATTATCAAGATATGTCTCATAAAAATTACTAGATAAATTATATTTATCAATATTCAATGCAAAAGTTGCTATTGTAGATGGTCTTTCTGTTGACATTATAAAATTACCAACAAACTTTTCTTTTACAGATGCTAATTTTGATTCCGAAACATTATCTGAAATTATTCTATTTATCTCATTTATTATCTCAACAACTGAGCTGTCAGTAACCTCATTTCTAACACTAGTGGAAGCATAAAAGTTTCCTACATACCTACTTGTAGTTACGCCAGAATATGCGCCATAAGTAAAGCCTTTATCTTCTCTTAGATTTTCATACAATCTTCCTCCTGAACCTCCAAGTATTTGATTGGCGAGTCTTAATGCAAAATAATCAGGATCAGCCATTGAAATATTTATAATATTACCAACAGTAATTTCAGATTGTACAGCATTTGACATATCAACAAAATTTATCTCATTTTTTAATACATCATTAACAGTAGGCATTTCATATTCAGGAAGTTTTCCTTTTTTCCAACCTTTAAAAAGTAAAGTAACTAATTTTTTAATTTCTTTATAATCAACGTCACCTACAATAGTCAAATAAGCATTGTTTGGTTTTGCATAGGTTGAATAATAATTTTGAACATCTTCTAATGTAATATTTTCAACTGTCTGGATTGTAGGATACTCACCATAAGGATGATTGGCTCCATAAAATAATTTATCTCCAACTTGAGATGCTATGTCTGGAACACTTTTCTGAGCTGACTTAATTCCATCAATTAATATATTTCTCTCTTTTAAAAACTCCTCTTGAGTAAATAAAGGATTTAGAAGTCCATCTGACATCATTTCCATAATTCTTGGAAAATATTTTTTTAACGAAGACGCATATCCACCTCCCGCAGATAAAGACAGCGATGCACCCATATAATCAACTTCCTCATTAAAATCATCTTTCGATTGATTTGTCGTTCCATTTCCCATCAACGCACTAACCAAACTTGAAACTCCCTTTATATCACCTTCAAAATCAGGATAATTGTCAACATCAAGACTAGCATAGGCTCTAGGTAATTTCTTATTTTCTACAACTATAACCTTTAATCCATTTTTTAAAATAAAAGTAGATGGCTGTCCTAGATTTATTGCAGGAGCAGGTCCAGATTTTGGGGGTTTAGATCTATCTATTTGAGAAAAAACAGATATTGAAATTATTGATAATAAAATAAATATAATTATTTTTTTCATATTTGTTTAATTTATTTTTTTTCAGATTCAACAGGCATATAATCAATTAAGACTCTGCTGTTTTTATTAAGATATTTATTAGCAACTTCTTTTATTTCTTCTCTAGTAATCGACTTATATATATCCAAATTTGAATTTATAAGATTCGTATTTTCATAAAGCATATAATTTCTTGCTAAAGAATTAGCAATTCCTGCCATAGATGCATTTGAATTGACAAAATTATTTTCAAAAATATTTTGAAGTTTTTCAAATTCTCTCTCAGATATTAATTCATTTTTTAATAAATCAATTTCTTCATCAATATTAGCATATAAAGTTTCTAATGTATTTTCTCCAACAGGCAGAGACAATATAACATAAGCCCCATAATCCTCAAGTGATAAATTTACTGCTTGCACTTGAAGAGATACTTTTTTATCATCTACCATTTTTTTATACAATCTAGAACTTTTTCCTCCACTTAAAACAGATGAAATCATATCTAAAACAAATGCATCTCTAGATTTCATAGAAGGTGTTCTATAAGAGACTAAACCCATGGGGATTTGAATATTTGGATCATGAAAAGTTCTTTTTAATTCTCCATCTATAGGATCTTCCTGAACATCTACCCTTTCAATATCATTACCTCTTGGTATAGGCCCAAAATAAGCTTCAATTTTACTTTTAGTATTTTCAACTTCAAAATTTCCAGCAACAACCAAGACACCATTATTGGGAACATAAAATTTATCTTTAAATGCTAAAAATTCATCTAAAGTAGCTGCATCTAAATGATCCATAGAACCAATTGTTGTCCATCTATATGGATGCTTTACAAAAAGACCTTCAACAATTTGCTCAAGTAATTGACCATATGGTGAATTATCAACACGCAATCTTTTTTCTTCTTTAACTACTTCATTTTGAGTATCTACTCCAATTTGATTTATAACTGGATGTAATAATCTTTCAGATTCTATCCATAAACCTAACTCTAATTTATTTGAAGGAAGAAGTTCATAATAATACGTTCTATCTTGAGTAGTATTAGCATTATAAGTTCCACCATTTCTTTCAATAATCTTATCCATTTCTCCCCTTCCTATATTTTTGGTCCCTTCAAAAAGAAGATGTTCAAAAAAATGAGCAAAACCTGTTCTCTCTGGATTTTCATCTTTTGCACCTACATGGTACATAACAGAAGTTACTACTAAAGGAACAGAGTTATCTTGATGTAGAATAACATGAAGTCCATTATCTAAGTCATATTCTATGTAATCAATATTTTGGCTTTTAGAAAATAAAGGAAAAATTGCTAAAATAATTAATACTATATTTTTCATGTTTATTGTGGTTATATTAATATTTAGAAAACGAAGTTATATAAATTTGCATAATGATGTCTTTTATAAAAAAATTAATTTTTAGATGGATGGATTATTAATTTTTAAAATTTCAATAGGTCTTGGTGCAATTGCCCTAACGCTTCTCATATTTTATATATTAGCAAAAAAGACCATCAAATAAAAAACATTTAATTATTCATAATAATAATAAACAATAAATAAGATAAGATATACTACTAGATATAATCTATATGAATTTCTAACTTTTATATAATTTTTATCATCAGGATACATATTTAAAAAAAGACTTTTAATTTCCTTTGAAAATAAAGGCATAATATTAATTTTCCAATCTTCTGTTTTATAAACAATTTTTCTAAATTTGCTTCTAAAATATGTGCTAGGGATGCCCCATAAAATTAATATAACTAATAGTAAATTCTTTTCAAATATGCCATTCATTTCAATAAAAAATAGTATTTGTAAATATATCATGCTAAGTATACTCATTTTATTTTCATTGGGTTGTTTCAAAGAAGAAAAAAAATGTAAAAATGAGAAAATATTTGCTTGTATAGATATAGTAGAAAATGAAATTAAAAAAACGAATAGTGTACTCCCATCAGGAGGAGCAAAGCAAATAAATGATAGCACACTTTTTATTACTTTTTTTAATTCTTCAACAAACACAGTTAGTGAAAAATATGTTGTCTTAGGTTGTGATTGCGAGTTACTATATTATGAAGATAAAGATCCAAGGCCTAACTAAT
>JAYZHG010000019.1:0-5153 GCA_036166735.1 Bacteroidota bacterium
AATCTGAAAATAAAGATTTTAATATTTTATATAAAAAAGAGTATTCTAATGAAAAAGAATATTTACTGATAAAAGTAAGATCAGATTCATCTAAAATAGCTCAATACAATATAAAATTACCAATAAGTTCAACAATTTTAGATTTTATAATTTTAGATGATTTATTTATTTTTTCAAGTACCACAAAAAAAGGAGAATATTTATTGAGTATTTATAATACAAAAAATAAAAGATACAAAAACTTACACGCTTCATTAAATATTAATGAAAAAATTATATCAATTAATAAAATCAATGCTTATAGATTTGAAATTAATGTGTTGACAAAAAAATTAGATAAATCTAACTCCATATCTAAAAGAAAATATGATATAAATGGAAATGAAATTGAAACACTAAATATTTCAATTAATAATAAATCAATAATTAATGGAAAATTCTATGAAATAGATAATAAAATTATTGGAATTGGTTTTTATGGATTAATAAATTCTAACTCTCCTCAAGGAATCTATATTTCGAGTTACATAAATCAAACAATGGAATTTATTAAAATTTATAACTTTTATGAACTTCCTAATTTTTATACTAATAATAAACAAAGAAAAAATATTTTAAAAAAAATAAAAAATAACCGATTTGATAAAATTAGACTAAATCATAATTTTGTATTTAATTCTTTTTTTAAATTTAATGAAAACTTTATTTTTAGTGCCGAATCACTAATATTAAATTATAACAGTAATGGAAAATATTCTTATATTCCATTCTACAATACTTATTCAGGAACTTATGATAAAATGATAAATCCAAATTTTAAAGGATATAATCATACAAAAATACTTTTAACTAGTTTCAATTTAAATGGAAATATAAATTGGAATACCACATACAAAATTAACAATCTTAATACTTTTGATAAAGTTGTCTACTTTAATAATTTAGTACATAAAGAAAAAATACTTTCATTTTATGTAAGTAAAGGATATTTTAACTATGGATTAGTTAACAAAATAAATAATAAATTTTCTTTTAAAAGCATACCGCTAATTTTAAAATACAAAAATGATATTATTAAAGAAACTGAAAGCAATCCTGAAGGAACAAATGTATGGTATAATAATAATTATTATACATATGGAATTCAAAAAATCAAAAACACATTAAATAACAAAGTAAAAGTAAATAGAAGAGTATTTTTTATATCAAATTTTGAAATAATAAAATAGTTTGAAACATTTTCTTAAAATGAAAGTATATTTGCAGATAAAACGATGCTTAAATCTAGGTTATTTGATAAAAAAAGATTAGATATAACAATTGATCGTCTTTGTCATCAACTAATAGAAAATCACTCAAATTTTAAAGATTCTTTATTAATTGGCCTACAGCCAAGGGGTATATATTTACAAAATAGAATTATCAAAACAATTAATAAACTTCTTTCAATAGAAGTTCCATCAGGATATTTAGATACGACATTTTATAGAGATGATTTTAGAACAAAAGAAGTACCTAAAGCCAAAGAAACTTTTATGCCTTATCTAGTTGATAACAAAAATGTAGTCATAATAGATGATGTTTTATTTACAGGTAGAACTGTAAGATCTGCAATGGAAGGAATTATGAACTTTGGAAGACCTAATAAAATTGAATTATTAATATTAATAGACAGAAAATTTAGTAGACATATTCCAATTGAACCAACTTATTATGGAACAAGAATTAATACTTTAACATCTCAAAAAATTATAGTTAACCTTACTGAACAAGGTTTTGAAAAAGATAATATATGGATAACCAATAATGAATAAACTAAAATCTAAACATTTACTAGGTATAAAAGATTTATCTATTGAAGAAATAGAATTGATTTTTGATACTGCTAAAATGTTTAAAGAAGTTCTATCAAGACCCATTAAAAAAGTTCCATCATTAAGACATTTAACAATTGCAAATATTTTTTTTGAAAATAGCACTAGAACAAAATTATCTTTTGAACTAGCAGAAAAAAGACTTTCAGCTGATATAATAAATTTTTCTTCATCGCTTAGTTCAGTAATAAAAGGTGAAAGTTTATTAGATACTATAAATAATATTCTAGTCATGAAAGTTGATATGATTGTAATGCGTCATCCAAGTCCCGGTGCTCCTCATTTTATATCTAATAAAATCAATGCTAGTATAATCAATGCAGGAGATGGAACTCATGAACATCCTACTCAAGCACTACTTGATTCATTTTCAATTAAAGAAAAATTAGGAAGCTTAAAAGGTAAAAAAATTGCAATTATTGGAGACATTTTGCATTCAAGAGTTGCAATATCAAATATTTATTCTCTACAAAAACTTGGTGCAGAAGTTATGTTATGTGGACCAAAAACATTAATGCCAAAATTTATGAATGAATTTGGTGTTATTATTGAAAATGATATCAAAAAGGCTCTAAAATGGTGTGATGTTGCCAATGTATTGAGAATTCAATTAGAAAGACAAAAAGTTAAATATTTTCCATCTTTAAGGGAATACAGTTTGTATTTTGGAATTAATAAAAAGTTACTTGATAGAATCAATAAAGATATAATCATAATGCATCCTGGACCAATAAATAGAGGTATAGAAATTAGTAGTGATGTAGCAGACTCAAAGAATTCAATAATTCTTGATCAGGTTGAAAATGGTGTAGCTATAAGAATGGCAGTTATGTATCTGTTATCTCTAAATAATAGTCAATGATAATATTAGGTTATCTTTTATTATCAATTTTTCTCATTTTACTTCTTACATCTAAATTAAAAATTCACCCAACAATAAGTCTTTTTATTGGAAGTATTTTTTTGGGACTTTTACTTAAAATGAATTTAAATGATATATTAGAATATATCTTTTATGGATTCTCAAATGCCATTAAATCAATAGGATTGATAATTATTTTTAGTACTATAATTGGACAATTTCTAAAAAAAAGCAATTCCATTAAAAAATTTGGTGATTTAATCTTATATAACTTCCAAAATAAAACATTAATATCCATTAATTTATTAGGACTTTTCTTAGGAACGGTTGTATTCTGTGATTCGGGTTTTTTAATTTTAAATGGTATTTCAAAATCAATTGCTTCAACTACTAATTACTCATTAACAAGTTTAAATTTATCCTTATCTGGTGGACTTTATGCTTCACATACACTAGTGCCTCCAACTCCTGGGCCATTAGCAGCTCTAAATAATCTTAATGGAATCAGTATGATTGGAGATATAATGCTTTTAAGTATAGTTGTTTCAATACCAGCCTCATTGATTTCTTTTATTTATGCTAGAAAAACTTTTGGAAAATTAAATCTCAAAATTAAATCTCAAAATTTAAAACTAACTTCAGACTATATAATACCCATTTTAGTTATAATTATTCCTTTATTTCTAATAAGTCTAAATACCTTAACAAATTTTATAAATAACGAAATATCAAAAAATATAATTTCAATATTAAAACTAATAGGAAATCCCATTAATGCATTATTTATTGGAATTATACTATCATTTTTTCTACCAAATACCAAAAATAAAAAACCAATTATAATTTATGATGCTCTTAAAGATTCATGGCCAATTCTAATATTAACTTCTATGGGTGCAGCATTTGGAAATGTAATTAAGAACTCAGAATTATCATCTTTACTATCTAATGTATTTTTTAACAATAATATATCCCTAATTTATATTGTAATTACTTGCTTCATCATAAGTGTAATTTTAAAAACTAGCCAAGGATCAAGTACCTCTGCAATGATAATTGGTAGTTCCATTATTTTCCCTCTAATCAGTTCTTATAATTATTCATCTTTTGAAATAGGCATGATGGTATTATCACTTGGAGCAGGATCAATGATGATTTCTCATATAAATGACTCTTATTTTTGGATAGTAACCCAAAAATCAAATTTAAATATGAATGAAGGAATAAAATATTTTTCTTTAATGAGTATTATGCAAGGAATAGGTACTTTAATGATTATTCTTTTAATAATTTTATTGTTTAACTAGTACAAAATTATTAAAACTAAAATCATCTCAGAATAAATCAAAATAAAAGTAAAAATTTATGAAGATGAAATTTTAATTCATCAGATCTTAAAGGAAAAGATGTTTTTTTTGGAAATTAAAAATTAAAGAAATATATTTATACGATAACAATAAATATATAATTGTACCTTTCAAGTCTTCAAAAATTTATCTTAAAAACAGCGCTTAGTAATCTAAATAGTGAATCATTAACATTATACTCCGATGCTCAAGAATCATCAGTAATTAAATCTAAAAATAAAACTGATTCTCTAAAAAAAAAACTGTTAACCTCTTCTATCAATGAATTTCTGAAAATAAAAAAAGAAATTGAAATTAACCAAATAAAATACTCCGTTACAAATTTTGGAATTATCGAAATTAACTCAAATACGCATGCTCATATTTATTTCTTTGAACCAATAATTAAATTCTACAAAATAAAACCAAAAGATAATTTTATAGAAATCAAAGATTCGATTTTTAAAAATATTAGTGAAAACAGAAAACAATTTGAAATAAAAAAAAGAAAATATATTCGAGTAGATGGAAATCATAAAAGAGGTGTTATTAGAGGCGAATCAAAAATATTCAAAAAAACAAAAGCTTCAGTTAGTAGAACATACAAAACATTAATCAAAAAAGGTCTATTAAGAAAAATTGATATTATTAATTATAATAAAGAAAAAATTGGAATAGGATTCAATCTTACAAAAACTGGTTATAAAATCTCAAAAACTATATAAGAATAGAAATCTTATTTATCTTTTTCACATGATGATTAAAATGAAAATCAAAGAAATCTAATGTCATTCTAAGATTTATTCTTCCAATTAAACGATGATTAAATATGCCTTTTTCAATGATACTATCATCTAAATCATCAATAAGAAATAAAAAAGATTCTCTTGATTTTATCCAATTATTATTCAATTCATTAATATTTATTTCATCAGGAAATTTCGATATAATTTCTGGTGCTTTAAATTTTAAAATATCTAATCGGTGTAAATTTTTAGTAAAAAAATGATTAAATCTTGTAAAAAAAGTTACATTTTTTAAAAATTCAGGATAAGAAGTTTTCTTTTTTAT
>JAYZHG010000020.1:0-6596 GCA_036166735.1 Bacteroidota bacterium
ACAGCAACCCTGCATCCTGCTTTAACCAATTTAGGAAGATACTTCTCTAAAGAATGATGGGGAAATCCTGCAAGTTCAACTCCTGAAGCTGCTCCATTAGATCTTTTAGTTAAAACAATACCTAAAATTTTACTTGCCAATATTGCATCTGATCCAAAAGTTTCATAAAAATCTCCAACTCTAAACAATAATAACGCATCTGGATGCTTTGACTTAATGTCATTATATTGTTTCATTAAAGGCGTTTCTTGTTGCTTTATAGGATCTATCATTAAAAAATTTTAAGTAATTTTAAATTACAAATTTTTGGAGTTTAAATATGCTAAATGTAAATGATAAAAAAAAGTCATCTATAAAAAGAGATAAAGTATTAAAGCATGCAAACAAGGAATTACCCGAATTCCCAAGAAATATTGCTGGATTAGAAGACTATTCGGAAAATTGGAATTTTGAAACTGCAGCTCACCTTTTAAGAAGAACATGTTTTGGGGCAAAGCTTTCAGAAATTAACCAAGCTGTTGCTCTTGGAATGGAAGGAAGTGTAGAAAAATTATTAAATGAAGAAGAACTTACGCCTGAACCTCCCTTGAATGATAGAGATTATGAAGATAGGGCCCCTCCAATTGGTGAAACATGGGTGAATAGTGAAAGAAAGACTGGCAACGCTAACCTATATCGCCAATCCTATGAAGCATGGAGAATAAGTTTAATTTTAAATCAACCCTACCAAAGCCCGAATAATATTCCCTTTTCCATTAGAGAAAAAATGGTGTTGTTTTGGCAAAATCATTTTGCGACAGAAGGAACGGTTGTGCAAGACCAAAGATATACTTATTGGATGAATTATAGATTAAGAAAACACTTTATAGGAAATTTTAAAAACCTAGTTAAAGAAATAAATGTTGATTCAGCAATGCTTGTATATCTTGGTGGAATTTACAATGTAAAGGAGGCCCCTAACGAAAACTATGCAAGAGAGTTACTTGAGCTTTTCACAATTGGTAAAGGTCCCGTTGATGGAGAAAACAGTTACACATATTATACAGAAGAAGATATCATTCAGGCGGCAAAAATTTTAACTGGTTGGTATGTAGAAGATGTTTTTTCTGGATCTGAAAGACAACGTTTTGAAGAGGGGGATCACGACGAAACAACTAAAGTTTTTTCGGAAAAATTTAATAATACCTCTATTTCAAACAATGGTGAAGATGAGCACAAAGACTTAGTTGATATGATTTTTCAAAGTGAAAGAACTTCTGAATATATATGTGAAAAAATTTATAGGTGGTTTGTTTATTATGTCATAGATGAAGACGTTACAACTAAAATTATAAAACCTTTAGCTAAAGTGCTAAGAGATAACAATTTCGAAATAAAACCTGTTTTATCAAAATTATTTAAAAGTCAACATTTTTATGAGATTCACACAAGGGGAGCAATGATAAAATCTCCCACTGATTTTAATTTAGGTGCTTTAAGACAATTTCCTTTCTCAGATACTTCTGATTTTGATTTTAGAGACCTTTACAAATTTTGGAGAAGTAGACATTATGATATTGTCGATCAAGGCCAAAGTCTTTGGGATAGCCCCAATGTAGCTGGTTGGCAAGCATACTATCAAGAACCCCTCTATCATGAACTATGGATAACAGCCGTAACACTTCCTATGAGGACTAAAGATATAAACCTTTATTTCAACAATAACGGCATGAACGCAACTAGTGGAGAACCAGGAGCTCCAGAAGATGTAAGAATTTATGCCGAACCAATTAAACTTCTTGATGAAATAGAAAATCCTGATGATATCGATTTTATAATTGAGCTTTTTTGTAAGTGGTTATTTCCTGTTTACTCAGAAATTTCTGATGAACAAAAAGAGGACTTTAAAAATATAGTTGTTGGTAATAACCCAAATATGTGGTATGACGAATATCATGAATATATTAATGATCCAACTGATGAAGCAAAAACCGCAATCAATAATAAATTAAAAACTTTATTTAAAGAAATGTGTCTAATGCCTGAATATCATTTAAGTTAAAATGAAAAGAAGAGACTTTTTAAAATCATCAGTTCCTATTGCCTCAATTCCATTATATGTTGGAGGAATGCCAGTAAGTGTGTTGGCCGAAACTTCGAATATGAGAAAGCTTACTAACGCAGGTTGTCCTACTGACAGAGTTTTGGTGTTAGTTTTTTTAGATGGAGGCAATGATGGAATTGGGACACTAATCCCTATTGATCAATATGATATTTTAATGAGAGATGGTAGTGGGGGTGATTCAGAACCTGCTAGAAGACCAGAACTTATGGTACCTGAAAATTCGATTCATAAAATAAGTGATATTGACGGGTTTCATCCTGGAATGGAAAACTTCAAAAATTTATTTAATGAAGAAAAACTGGGTATTATTAGAAACGCAGGATATCCCAACCCTAATAAATCTCATTTTCGTTCAACTGATATATGGAATACAGGATCTTCTTCTGAAGAATATCTTTCAAGTGGTTGGCTGGGAAGACATTTAAGTAAAGACCATCCGAATTATCCTGATAACTATCCAAATGAAAGTTTTCCTGATCCATTAGCATTAACTATTGGAAGAACAACTTCTCATACATGTCAAGGACCTATAATAAACATGGGTATAGCGGTCAAGAATCTAAATTCATTTATTGATGTAAAAGAAGGAGATGGAGAAACACCAGACACTCCTTATGGACATGAACTAGATTATATTAGAAAAGCGTCTAAATTAACTAATGATTATTTAGATAGCATTGAAGAAGGAGCAAATAAAGGAAGACCTTCTATAAATGCCTATCCTGAAGATACAGCTAATGACTTAGCACAACAACTTGAAACAGTAGCTAAATTAATTGACGGAGGTCTTCAAACTAGAATATACGTTGTAAGAATTGGTGGTTTTGATACACATGATAATCAAGTTGAAGGAAATCCAGAAAGTGGTCGCCATGCATATTTATTAGATTCACTTTCCAAATCAATTGCTGCTTTTCAGTCAGATATTATTCAAAAAGGACTAGAAGAAAGAGTACTAACAATGACATATTCTGAATTTGGAAGGAGAGTTTTTCAGAATAAGTCCCAAGGCACCGATCATGGAGAAGCGGGGCCAATGTTTTTTGTAAGCCCTTACGTAAATCCTGAACCTATTGGGAAAATGCCAAGTTTAGCACATGTAGATAATATTGAGTGGGAATATGATTTTAGATCTGCTTATGGTTCAGTATTAATGGACTGGTTTTGTGTGGAAGAATCAACTATAAAATCAATTCTTTATGAAAATTTTCAATACATTCCAATTTTAGTAGGAGCTGTTACAGGTAATGAAGAAATCATAAAACAAGCTGATAATATAAAATCTTTTCCCAATCCATTTAAAGATTGGATTACTTTAGAAATAAAGATTGATAATGGGCCAGTAAGATTATACTTAATTGATAGCAATGGAAGATTAATTAAAGAGATTATAAACAAAACCTTAACTTCTGGAATACATAGAATAAGATATAATGCCGGTAAATTAAAAAATGGACTTTATTTTATCAAACTTCAAAATAATAAATCAAAATTTAGTAGGTCAATAATCAAATACAACTAAACCTCTATTAATATGATGAAAAAAATTAGAAATGAAGACCTCAATAGGTTATCTATAAAAGAGTATCAAAATTCAAAGAAAATTCCTGTGTGTATAATATTAGATAATGTAAGAAGTCTCAATAATATTGGATCATGTTTTAGAACGTCAGATGCTTTTTTAATAAAAAAAATGTATTTGACAGGATTTACGGCAAAACCTCCTAGTCGCGATATTGAAAGAACTGCATTAGGTGCTACAGATTCTGTTGAATGGGAACATGTTAAAGAAATAAAAAAAATAATTATTCAACTAAAAAAAGAAGGGTGGAAAATAATATTAGTAGAACAAACAGATCAAAGCATTAATTTAAAAAATTTTAAACCGCTTATTTCTGAAAAATATGTTTTTATTTTTGGCAATGAAGTTTTTGGAGTATCTGACGATGCTTTAAAAGAAGCAGATGCTGCTTTAGAAATTCCTCAATTTGGAACCAAACATTCTTTTAATATTAGCGTGTCAATGGGAATAATTTTATGGGATTATTACGTTAAAACAACTATCAAATAGGCTCACACATTAATGGTAATTTTTTCTCAAATAAATTTTTAATCTCAATTAAAAAACTTTTATCACAAGCAATCGTTCTACCATCAATTTCTGTAACAGGAGTAATTTCACCATTTGTTCCAGTAGCAAAAACAAGATCTGCATTAATAAACTCAGCTAACGACATATCTCGTTCTGAAATAAAAATATTATTTTCTTTAAAAAGTAAAATAAAAGTTTCTCTTGTTATACCAGGTAAACAAGCATGAGCAAAAGGTGTAAAAACTTTTTTATTTTTTACCATAAATAAATTTGTGTCATTTAATTCAGCTACAAACCCCCTATCATCTAACATAACAGCCGCATCATAACCTGAAATATTAGCTTGAATTTTAGCAATAACAAGACTCATCATATTATTATGGTGAATTTTAGAATCTAAATACTGTGGAATGCTTCTTCTTATGGATGAACTAATAGCCCTTATTCCAGAAGAAAAATCATATACTTTTTTCTTCCATTCAGCCAATACAATCAAAGAACAACCACTTTGATTTAACCTAGAGTCCATTCCTGATGTAATTTTTTCTCCCCGTGTTAGTGTCAATCTTATATGAGTGTCATTACTCATTCCATTAGCTTTTAATGTTTTTTTTATGGCATCTTTTATAAATTTTTTTGAAGGAATTTTTTCATATGCTAATGCGTGAGCACCCTCTATTAATCTAGATAAATGCTTATCGAAACATACAATTCCTTGAGGATATACTCTTAATCCTTCCCATACACCATCGCCATTTTGAACGATGCTATCAAAAACAGATACTGCTGCTTTATCACGATGTAATAATTCTCCATTTACATATACTAATATGTCTTTATTTTTAGGGTTAAATTTCTGTAACATTTTATATTTGAATTGATTTTTCTGTTAATTTATTATAATATTTTAAAGCTTCAAAATAAAGTCCTTTACAATGAACTGGAAGTTCTCTACTACTTGTTTTTTGTTTTTTAAATCCTGTTGACTGATGAACGTTTTTATACCAATAATCTGCCCATACACCATCTTCTTTAATACCTCCCTCAGACCAACTAAGCATATCATCATAAAAATCTACATTTAATTTATCACACAATTTTTTTAGCAATAATTCTGGGTGTTTCAATATTTCTGCAGAATCTAAAACAAGCGGAGAAGAATCATTTGTTTTTTTAATCAAATTATATAACTCCCATGATTTTTTTAAACCTATATCATTCATAGTCGGGTTTTTAATTACCTGAGCAAAAGAAGCTATAAGTTGTTTTGGATTTCTGATTAAGAATAAATTAATCATTTTATCTAAAAAATAAAAATCCATTTGTTGATGATGATGAGCCATATTTTTTAAAAACAAAATATCACAATCAGTATTAGAAAAAAGATCCTCTAATATTTCATTAATATTTGAAGACATCGTTTCTAATGTTTCTTTTCTTCCTGGATGTGATATTCCTGTTGATAAAAGATAATGCGCATAAAAAGGCTCATCAATAACTTTTGTGTCTGGTCTTTGTGCAAAAGAATACATAAGTGCTGTCGATAAATTTCTTGGTCCGGAAATTAAATTTATAATCTTCATAGTGTTAATAATAAAAACAAATTAACCAAATTTGCGCGTAATTAATTATGAGAGTGGTGAAAGATTACTTGAAATTAAATTATTCTATTCAATTATCAATAATATTATCAATACCATTTTTTGGTTTTTCTCAGTCTAGAGATACAATCAAAACTATTAAAATGGATGAAATTATAATTTCTGCAACTAAATCTGAAAAATCATTATATGAAGTAACAATTCCTGCACAAATTATAACTTCTGAAGAGATTAAATCAAGTGGATTTTCTCGATTAAACGAAATAATTAATGAACAAACGGGTCTAGTTACAACACCGACTTTTGGTGGTGGTGAAGGCATTCAATTACAAGGCATAGACTCTGATTATATACTAATACTTATAAATGGTCTTCCATTAATTGGAAGAGTAGCCGGTGATTTTAATTTATCAAGGATATCATTACATTCAATAAAAAAAATAGAGATAATAAAAGGAGCTTCATCTAGTCTATATGGATCAGAAGCATTAGGAGGTGTAATTAACATTATAACTAAACCCAATAAAAACATAGGATTTAATAAAAATCTAGGCTACAAATTTGCTTCTTTTAATACCCATGATTTAAGTGTTGAATTAGGATACAATAAAAAAAACGTTTTATTATCTTCTGATTTTAATTTTTATACTAATAATGGGTATGATTTAATTGATGGAGATAATCAAAATACAGTCGAGCCATTTAAAAACTTCACCGTAAATTTATATTCTGATAATAATTTAAAATCCATTGGCTATTTTAAGATCAACGACACATTTTTTCGTGAAATAAAGATAGA
>JAYZHG010000021.1:0-7881 GCA_036166735.1 Bacteroidota bacterium
AAGATTTGAATTAGCAAAAAAAACTTATGATAAACCAATAATAATAACAACTCAAAAAGAAGCTATAATTAAAGAAACCAAACCAGAAAGAAATAAAACAAAAACATGGAAGTTTAATTCAACGATGGTGCGAGATGTGGCGTTTGCCGCATCAAGAAAATATATATGGGATGCTATGGCTGTTGATCTTGGTAATTTTCAACCCTTAGCAATGTCTTTCTACTCAAAAGAAGGAAATCCTCTATGGGAACAAGAATCTACTATTGCTGTAGCAAACACATTAAAAACTTATTCTAAACACACCATAAACTATCCTTATCCTGTAGCTATTTCTGTTCACGCAGCCTCTATTGGTATGGAGTACCCTATGATATGTTTTAATTTTGGAAGACCAAATAAAGATGGTGTATATAGTGAAGCTATTAAATGGAGAATGATTGGGGTAATAATCCATGAGGTTGGTCATAATTTTTTTCCTATGATAATTAATTCTGACGAAAGACAGTGGACTTGGATGGATGAAGGATTAAATACTTTTGTACAATCATTAACTCAAAAAGAATATTATAGTCATGGTCCATTAAGAAGAGGAACCGCAGCGAGTATGGTGAATTATATGAGAGGAGACAAAGAAGGTATTCGCCCAATTATGACAAACTCTGAACAAATTTTACAGTTTGGAAACAACGCATATGGAAAACCTGCCGCTGCATTAAGTATTTTAAGAGAAACAATTATGGGGCCTGAACTTTTTGATTATGCCTTCAAAGAATATGCAAGAAGATGGGCTTTTAAACACCCTGATCCTGCTGATTTTTTTAGAACAATGGAAGACGCTTCCGCAATTGATTTAGATTGGTTTTGGAAAGGTTGGTTTTATACAACAGACAATGTTGACGTGTCAATAGAAAACGTTCGATGGTATAAAATGAAAACACCAAACAAAAATTTTGATAATAAAGTTGATTTTGACGACAAAAAAATTTTAATCGAAAAAAGACGACCTGCAGAAGACAAAATTCCTTATGTTCTTCCTGATAAACCAGAATATTTTGAATTCAGAGAAAGACAAGAAGGTTCTTTTAGAAACAGAGAGTTTAGAAATCAAATAAATGATGAAAAAGTAAAAATTTTAAATGCAGAAAAAAACTTTTATGAAATTAAATTTCAAAATATTGGGGGACTAATAACGCCTTTAATTATTGAATGGACATATGAAGATGGGAGTAAAGAAATTGAAAAAATTCCTGCCGAAATATGGAGGGCTAATGAAAACGAGGTAACAAAGGTGTTTGTAAAAAACAAAAAAGTAAATAACATTAGATTAGATCCGTTTTTAGAAACTGCAGACACAGACGTTTCTGACAACAATTTCCCAAGATTAATTCTTAAAAGTAAATTTGATAAATTTAAAAACTAAAAAGGCAAATTTGAAAGATCAACGTTACCCCCTGTTAATATTAAACCTATTGATTTGTTTTGATATTTAGATTGGTTTTTTAAAACAACAGCCAATGGAAGTGAACAAGATGGTTCACATATAATTTTTAATCTCTCCCAAATTAATTTCATAGCATCTATTATCTCTTTTTCTGTTACCGTCACAACCTCATGGGCTCCGTTAATAATTATTTTAAAAGTCTTGTCACCAAGTGAGGTTTTTAACCCATCAGCTATTGTGTTGGGGTTCTTAACGGGAATTAATTTTTTTAATTTAAAAGACTCAAAAGCATCACTTGCGTTTAATGGTTCTGCCAAAACAACTTTGGTTAAAGGAGAAAAGGCTTGTGTTGCCAAAATAGTTCCTGAAGCCAGCCCACCACCACCAACAGGGGCTATTATATAATCTAAAAATTTTTTTGATCCATATATTTCTTTTGCACAAGTTGCTTGTCCATAAATAACATTATAATTATTATATGGGTGTATAAAATTTGCTTTTGTTTTCTTTATAATTTCATTACACGTTTCAACTCTTGATTGTTCATTGTTATCACAAAAAGTTATATTGCCTCCATATTCTCTAACAGCATTTACTTTAATTGTAGAAGCTCCTTTGGGCATTACAATATGTGCTTTGGTTTTTGCTATTTTTGAAGATAAAGCAACAGCTTGAGCGTGATTTCCTGATGAATGTGTCACAAACCCCTTTTTTACTTTTTCTTTTGAATAAGAAAAAACAGCATTTAAAGCTCCCCTCATTTTAAAAGCTCCAATTTTTTGAAAATTTTCACATTTAAAATAAATATTGGCTCCTGTTATTTTGTTAATATTTTGGGATGATAAAATAGGCGTGTTGTGTATATGTTTTTTTATTCTCTGGTGAGCTTGTATTATGTTTTGTTTAATATTATTCATTTTTAATGTGCCTCTAGCCAGGTTTTTCCTACACCAACGTCTACTATTAAAGGTACTTTCATTTTAACAACATTTTCCATTATTTTTTTAATATTAGATTGAAAATGTTCTAACTCATTTTCACACACATCAAAAACCAATTCATCATGAACCTGCATTATCATTTTTGAATTAAATTTATTTTGTTTTATCCATTTTGAGATTTCTATCATTGAAAGCTTTATAATATCTGCCGCACTTCCTTGAATCGGAGAATTAATTGCATTTCTTTCAGAAAAACTTCTTAAAGTAAAATTTCTAGAATCAATATCTCTTAAATATCTTCTCCTTCCTAATAAAGTTTCGACATATTTTTTTTCTCTAGCTTTAATTATAGTGTTGTCTATATAATTTTTCACATCAGAAAATTTATTAAAATATGCGTCTATAATTTTTTTCGCTTCAGCCCTTGAAATTTGTAAATTTTGAGATAAACCAAAAGGAGAAATACCATAAATTATTCCAAAATTAACTTCTTTAGCTTTCCTTCTCATGGCGTCATCCACAGAGCTCAATGAAACATTAAATACTTTAGATGCTGTTAGTTGATGAATATCTTGTCTTTCTTTAAAGGCTTTAATCATTTCTTTATCTTTACTAAAATCAGCCATTATTCTTAGCTCTACCTGCGAATAATCTGCAGCAAGAATAATGTTGCTATTGTTTCTAGGAATAAATGCAGATCTTATTTTTCTTCCTACTTTTGTTTTTATAGGTATGTTTTGTAGGTTAGGTTTATTAGAACTTAGCCTCCCTGTTGCTGTTACCGCTTGTGCATAATCTGTATGAATTAAATTGTCTTTATTAGAAACTATTTCTGGAAGAGCATCCACATATGTGGATTTTAATTTTTTATACTCTCTATATTGTAGCACTAAATCTACGGCTTTATGTTTTTTTGATAATTTTTGTAAAACATTTTCACCTGTTGAATACTGTCCTGATTTTGTCTTTTTTGGTTTGTCTTCAATTTTTAATTTTTCAAATAAAACATTACCTAATTGTTTAGGTGAAGAAATATTAAAAATTTCTCCTGTTATTTTATATATTTTTGTTTCTGTTTGCTTTATTTTTTGAAATAATTCTTTAGACATAATTGTCAAAAAATCCATATCAATATTTACACCATTGCTTTCCATATCAGCAAGAACAAACAACAAGGGTTGTTCAATGTTTGTCAACAACTTTTCTAATTTTAATTTAATAATTTCTTTTTCTAAAAGGCTTTTAAGTCTAAAAGTTATATCTGCATCTTCACAAGCATATTTATAGATATCTTTAACAGGAATATCTTTCATGTTTTTTTGATCTACCCCCTTTTTCCCAATTATATCTTCTATGGATATTGTTTTGTGATTTAAAAAACTTTCTGAAAGAGAATCTAATTTGTGGCTAGTTTCTGGGCTTATCAAATAATGTGCGAGCATAGTATCAAAAACATTTTGAGATATGTTAATGTTGTATTTTTTCATAATTTGAACATCATATTTTAAATTGTGACCTATTAAAAGAACAGATTCGTTTTCTAAAATTGGTTTTAAAAGACTTGTGACGTTTTTTTGTTCTTTTTTATTTAGTGTTGGGATATAAAACGCTTGCTTTTGTTTGTATGAAATTGATATTCCAACCAATTCTGCTTCTTGAATATTTAAGCTTGTCGTTTCGGTATCAAAACATATCTGCTTTTGTTTTTTTAATTCCTCAACAAAAACATAAATCTCATGAGGAGAGACCACAGAATAGCTAACTTTTTCAGATTCTATAGTTTCAAGAGTAGTAGAAAAAAAACCCAACTGAGATCCCTCTGGTTTTTCTTCCTCTTCTTCTGTTATAAGGCCCATATTATAAATTCGATTTTTAATAGTTCTAAACTCTAACTCTTCAAGTAGAGCCAAAAGCTTTTTTTTATTTGGTTTTGTTAAAGCCAAATCTTCAAATGTTGTGAATACAGGAATATCTATTTTTATTCTTGCTAATGATTTAGATAAAATAGCAGAATCTGAATGTTGAGTAATTCGATCACCCAAAACGCCTTTTATTTCTGCTTTGTTTTTAATTATTCCTTCAACAGAATTATATTTAGCCAACAATACCTGCGCTGTTTTTGGTCCAACCCCTGGTATCCCGGGAATATTGTCTACACTGTCGCCTTGAAGCCCTAAAAAATCAATTACTTGATTTACTTTATTTATTTTAAATTTATTTAACACCTCTTTTTCTCCTAAAATAGCCACCCCCCTTCCCATAAATGCCGGCTGATATAAAAAAACATTAGAAGATACTAATTGAGCAAAATCCTTATCTGGAGTCATCATAAAAATTTGAGTTTCTTTTTCTTTTGAAAGAAAGCTGGCAAATGTTCCAATAATATCATCTGCCTCAAACCCATCTTTTTCTAAAATAGGAATATTAAAAGATTTTATTATTTTTTTTATATAAGGAATAGCAACCTGAATATCTTCTGGTTGTTTTTGTCTATTCGCTTTATATTCTTTAAACATTTTAGATCTAAAAGTTGGTGCTTTAGTATCAAAAGCAACACCTATATGAGAAGGGTTTTCTTTCTTTATAACCTCTAGAAGAGTGTTTAAAAAACCATAAATAGCACTCGTGTTTATTCCTTTTGAGTTTATGATAGGGTTTTTGCTAAAAGCAAAATGGGCCCTATATATTAAAGCCATAGCATCTAAAAGAAATACTTTATTTGATTTTATCAAGTTGTTTTTTTTAAAATATACAAGAAAAAATTAATCTGTATATTAGGCTTAAAATACAAAAATGATTTTAAAAAAATCAATTTCTTGGATAGTATTATTGTTAATTTCCTCTTTTATTAGTGTTGGTTATTATAATCAATTGTCAACTTCAGATGTAACCGCTGCTCTTAAACTTTTTAATATAGAGTTTTCGAAAAAAAACACAAAAACTTTATTGCCATATATTAAAAAAAATCAAAAAGGATACACCAACATGAGAACCTTTGTTCTTAACAAAAACACCCAACCCGCTATTTCTTTTAATTTACCAACAAAAAACACACACTATATAAATCTACAATTTGAAGAAGACAGCTCTTCCATAATTAAAGACGAAAAAGATATTGCTTTTTTACCAATAAGTAAATTGGCTTATTTGATAAAAAACAATTTAATTTCTTCAGAAGAATTAACAAAAATTTATCTTAAAAGAATTAAAAAATACAACAAAGATTTAAATGTAATTGTTACCCTTACTGAAAACTTGGCCATTAAACAAGCTAAAAAAGCTGATTTAGAATTAAATAAAGGTTTTTATAGGGGTTTGTTACATGGAATTCCATATGGAATTAAAGATTTGGCTTCATTTCCTGGGTACCCGACAACCTGGGGTGCTGAACCATATAAAAATCAACTTATTAATGAAAAAGCAGAGGTTATACAAATTCTTGAAGAAAGCGGTGCAGTTATGCTTGGAAAATTGTCTTCGGGTGCGTTAGCTAGAGGTGATGTTTGGTTTGGAGGTAAAACAAAAAATCCATGGGATTTAAATCAAGGCTCTAGTGGATCTTCTGCTGGTTCTGCCTCAGCAACTGCCGCTGGACTTGTTGGGTTTTCTATTGGTACAGAAACACTTGGGTCTATTATTTCTCCGTCAACTAGGTGTGGTGTAAGTGGATTAAGACCAACATATGGTGGTGTTAGCACAAATGGTTTTATGACTTTGTCTTGGAGTATGGATAAAATTGGCCCCATTGCTAGAACGGCGAAGGGTTGTGCAATTGTTTTTAATGAAATACAAAAAAAAGAAGGATTAAATAAAATCAACAAACCCTTTAATAAAAACACAAATAATTTAAAGGTTGCTTTTCTTGAGGATCTTTTCTTAAACGACACTTCAAGATATGCTAAAAACAACACAAAAACATTAGCTTTGATAAAAAAGAAAACACCGGTTTTATACCCAACATCACTTCCAAAAAATTTTCCTTTTGATGTTTTTGATATCATATTAAGAGCCGAGGCAGGTGCTTTTTTTGATGAATTTTTATTAAAGAAAAAAGATGAAACTATGGTGGAGCAAAATGAAAAATCGAGAGCAAACTCATTAAGACAATCAAGACTTATTCCTGCTGTTGAATATATTCAAGCTAACAGGTTTAGAACAAAGCTTATTGAAGCAACAAACAAAATATTTAACAATTACGACATAATAATTTCTCCGAGTTTTGGAAAAAATCAACTATTAATTACAAATTTAACTGGCCACCCAGCTATTTCTATTCCAAATGGGTTAGATGAAAACAATAAACCAACAAGCATTACTTTTATTGCAAATTACCACCAAGAAGATGTTTTGCTTTCGTTTGTTAATTTAATTCAAAAAGAAACAAACCACCACCTAAACAAACCACCATTGTTTTATTAAATTCACGTTGAGCTATGAGGTGTCAAAAAGAAAAATTTATTCTAACTGGAAAAAAAACATACTTAAATTGTGCCTACATGTCTCCTATGCTTAAAAAAGTTGAAAAAGCCGGAATAAAAGGATTAAAAAGAAAAAGAAAACCATATAACTTATTGCCAGAACATTTTTTTAACGAGGTTGAAACACTACAAAAAAATTTTTCAAACCTTATTAATTGTAAAGAACATAAAAGAATTGCTATTATCCCTTCTGTTTCATATGGTTTAGGAAACATAACAAACAACACAACTATCTCAAAAGGAGAAAATATTGTTTTAATTCAAGACCAGTTTCCTAGTAATGTTTATCCGTGGTTAAGTTTAACAAAAAGAAATAACGCAGAAATTATATTTGTAGAAAGACCAAAAGGTGTTAATAATGTTGGAAAAAATTGGAATAAAAAAATAATTAAATCCATATCTAACAAAACGAAAGTGGTATCAATTGGAACAATTCATTGGGCAGATGGAACTATTTATGATCTACAAAAAATAAGAGAAAGAACAAGTGAAGTTGGAGCAAAGTTTATTCTTGATGGCACACAGTCTATTGGCGCCCTGCCTTTTGATGTGAACAAATTAAAACCAGATGCTCTTATTTGTGCTGGATACAAATGGTTAATGGGCCCTTATGGTATTGGCTTAGCTTATTATGGTTCTGCTTTCGATGATGGAATACCTATTGAAGAAAGTTGGGTGAACAGAAAGGATAGTAAAGTATTTTCACAATTGGTTAATTATAAAGATAGTTATGGTGATTTAGCTAAAAGATATAACGTGGGGCAACAAAGTAATTTTATTAATATCCCCATGCTAAATCAAGGCATAAAGCAGCTTAACGCCTGGGGCGTTAATAATATTCAAGAGTATTGTAAAGACATAACAAAAGAAGGTTTAAAAACAATTAATAAAAAAAAGATTTGGTATGAAGAAGATGATTATCGAGCTTGGCATTTGTTTGGTTTATTTCCAAAAAAAAATTTAAAAAAAATATTAAAAAAAATAAGAGAAAAAAACATTCATATATCTTTAAGAGGAGAAA
>JAYZHG010000022.1:0-5867 GCA_036166735.1 Bacteroidota bacterium
TGAATAATTTCTATGTTTTTAGGATAATTGATTGTAGATATAAAGTAGATGGTATCTCCTATAGTTTTATTTTCTTTAATAAAATAGCCTTTATATTCTATTTTTTGTGCATTTAAAGAATAGGATGATTGTAATATTAATAGTGATAAAATAAGATATTTCATCTTTTTAATTTTCTATACTTAAATAACTTAATTAAATCTTTAACATAATTTTTTTTTGTGTTTATGCTCAAAAAAGTAATCCCTATTTTATGCATTTCTTTTTTTATTTTTTCTGGGTTAATTGAATATGTTTTTTTGATTAAATCTTGAAATTTTGATGAAGAAGTGTTTATCCATTTTTTATATTTTGATTCATTTTCTTCCAGTTGAATTAGCCCAAGTTTTGGAATTTTTTTTTCTATTTCATCGTAAAGATGTAAAACTATAAGGTCATGTTTATTGTTTATTGATTTTATGGATTTCATAAATTTTTTTTCTAATAAATCACTTATTATGATTACTAAACTTTTCTTTTTTATGACTTTCATTGAGTATTTTATCATCATATTTAAATCTGTTTTCAAAGAAGTAGGTTTAAGATTGTATAATTTATTGATAAGATGAAAGGCATGAGAATTTCCTTTTTTAGAATTAATAAATAGTTCTTTTTTATCTGAATAACATATTAAACCTACTTGACTGTTTGTACGAATTGCTGAAAGTGTTAAAACAGAACAAATTTCTTTTGAAATATTTAGTTTATTCTTTTTGTTATTTCCTATGTTTTGTGAATTACTTACATCTAAAATAAAAAAGACTGATTGTTCTTTTTCTTCTTTATAAGTGTTTATAAATGTTTTGTTTTCTTTGGCTGTTATATTCCAATTTATTGCTCTATAATCATCGCCATATTGGTAAGGTCTTAAATCATCAAAATCAAGTCCTGTTCCTTTGAAAACTGATGAGTAGTTTCCTTGATTAGAATTATTAAGAAATTTTCTTATTTCTATTTCGTATTTTCTTACTTTTTTTAAAATTTCTTTCACAATAAAGTATATTTAGATATAAAATTAGAATAATGGCTTTTAAAGTATTAATCAATGATTAAGTATTTGTGTTTTTTAACGTTTTTTATCATTATTTCATGCTCAATTTTTGAAAATGAGAAATTTATACCAAAAAAAAAGTTAGTTAACATACTAATTGAGATGCATGTTTTAGAGGCCTCTATTGATAATTTAAATTTAAGCAAAGATTCTTCGATGATATTTTTTAAAATGCGGGAAAGAGAAATATTTGAAAAATTTAATACTGATGAAGAAACATACAGGAAAAGCTTTTCTCATTATTTTTTTGAACCTAAAGAACTTGATGAAATTTATGAAAGCGTCATTGATAGCTTAATGCTTTATCAACAAATAAAATAGTTTTGAGAAAAAATACCATAAAAACTTCTAATATTGATCTTCATGGCATGGTGCATAGGGACATAGATGATATTCTTGAAAATCATTGTTATCTTAACACTCCACCCTTTAAAATCATTACTGGTAATTCTAATAAAATGAAAAAAAAAGTAATCAATTTTTTAGATAAAAACGATTTTAAGTATATGTCGGGAGACATCTATAATCAAGGTTATATAAATGTTTTATAAAAATTTATTATATTGAAATCATAACCGAATAAACAATGTTTCGAAGACCTTTTATTTTTTTATTATTATTATCTTTTATTATTTCTTTTTCATGTTCTGAAAATCATAAATCTGTTGATAATTCCAATCATAGAACCAGTAAGTATGGGAGTAATACTGATGAAAAATTTGATGATCCAGATGAATTTATCAAATTATTTGCAGAAATAAGGGAGGGGTATACATATGGATATAGAGAAAGGGAATTAGAAATAATGAAGAAGAGATTTAGAACTAGTGCGGGTCCAGATCCTGAGAATCCTGCCTATGGAACTTCAGCTGCTGCTGCTGCTACATTTACCGAACGAGGACCACGAAATGTTGCTGGTAGGACAAGAGCAATTCTTATAGATGCTGCTGATGCTAGTGGAAATACCTGGATAGCTGGAAGTGTTGGTGGTGGTGTATGGAAGACTTCAGACCAAGGATCAACTTGGACTAATTTATCTTCTGATATGGAAAATATTGCAGTTACTACACTTGCTCAATCTGCAATTAAGCCACAGATTCTTTATGCTGGAACGGGAGAAGGATGGGTAGGAAATTTAGATGCAATTGATGGAAGTGGTGTTTTTAAATCTACGGATGGGGGATTAACATGGATTAATATAACACCTTTAAGTGGAACTGAATTAAACCTTGATTTTAGTAAGGTTAGTAGAGCAGTAGTAGATCCGACTAATGCTAATATACTAGTAGTCAGTACTTCAGATAAAATTTACAGGACATCTGATGGTGGAACTACCTGGAGTCAAGTGTATGATGGTCTTGGTACTGTAATGCATGTAATTGCTACTAAAAGTGATTTTAATATTCAATATGCAGCGGTTAGAAATGAAGGAATTATAAAATCTACTGATGGTGGCCTAACATGGTCAGCTACGGCTTCTTTCCCTGTAAATTCAAATGCAAGAATAGAAATTGCAGCTTCAAGGACAGATCCAAATAAAGTATATGCTGGAGTTGCTGGTGGGGGGCTTGTTGCAACTAATGATGGTGGAACAACTTGGAATTCAATACCGGATAATACAGGGTGGCTTAGTGGGCAAGGATGGTATGATAACATCATAACGGTTAATCCATATGTTGATACTATAATTTATGTTGGTGGAATTGATTTATGGAAATTTACAGTAAATTTTACTACCAATACAAAAACAGACACAAGGGTTAGTGATGCTTATAACGGAAGTATAAATGGTTTTGGTTGGACTTCTGGTGTTCATCCAGATCAACAATTCATTGATGTTATTGATGATGGAGGAGGTAATTTTAGGTTATTAGTTGGAAATGATGGGGGTGTTGATGTTTCAGTATCTAATAGTGATCCAGGAACAACGAATGGTGATTTTACAGTATCTGATATAGGTTATAATACAACGCAATTTTATGGTGCCGATAAAGTAAAGGGTTATCATCAATATATTGCAGGAGCTCAAGATAATGGAACATGGTTATCAAATAGGTCAGAAGTTGCATCTAGTTCATCTGATTATTCTTTTGAAATAGGAGGCGATGGTTTTGAAGTAATAGCTCATTGGACTGATCCTGATAAAATGATTGGTGGCAGTCAGTATAATTCTTTTAGAAGGACGACTGATGGTGGTTCGAGTTGGATATATTATAAATACCTTATGACGGGTAATCATCAATTTGTTTCTAGTGTAGCTACTTCTTATCAAGATCCTGAAGTGGTTTATCATGTTACGAGTGATGGAATTTGGAGATCATTAGATTTTGCACAGTCGTTTAACTTAGCTGCTCCTTCTGGTGGTTCGTGGGGTTATAATAGTATGAGTGATGTAGAAGTTTCTTTAGCAAATCCAAGATACGTTTGGGCAGGAGGTTGGGGGGATTTGTATCTATCATCTGATCATGGAGCTTCATTTAATTCTCTTCCATCTTATTTAACTTCTAAGTCAGGGAGTTTAAGGGGAATATATTCTCATCCAACAGAAGACTCTACCGTTTATGTTCTCTTTTCTAATAGAGATAGAGCAAAAATTATTGAGACAAAAGATTTAGGTCAGACCTGGTCAGACATTACAGGGTTTGTGTCAGGAACTTCAACACGAGGTTTTCCAGATGTCCCTACTTATTCTTTGGCAGTTATGCCTTACGATACTGATGTTATTTGGGCTGGTACAGATATAGGTTTAGTAGAATCTACAGATCGTGGTCTAACATGGAATTTGGTTCAAAGTACTTTACCTCATGTAAGCATCTGGGATTTGAAAGTTAAAGATCAGTGTGAGGTGGTTTTATCAACCCATGGAAGAGGTGTGTGGACGGCTAATGTTCCAGATTTATGTTCTTGGAGTCCTAAATCTATTAGTGGACTTGCTTTAGATATGATAAATGTTGTTCAAAACGCTCCTAAAGTAGATGCTAGTTTTAATTTAAGATCAAATTATGATAGTATGATTATAGAAGTGGATGGAGTAAAACATACCACTTTTAAAACAGGTTTAGTTGTTGGATCAAAAACTTTATCAATAGATTTAAGCACACAAGGAACTTATGAAATACAGGGTATAGGGTACATTGATGGTGATCCTTTACATTCTAACATAAAAACAATTACTATTAGAGAAGTTTTACCTGCTCAGCCTTTTTATGCTACTGATTTTTCTGATGGAGGACTTGATTTTTCTCTTGATGGATTTGTAGTTCGTACAGAAACAGGTTTTGATAATGATCACCTTATTAATAACAACATTCCTTACGATCTTAAAACTACTTATATCGCTGAACTAAATGTTCCTATAAAAGTTGTGTATTATTCTCCTTCAATTTCCTTTAAAGAGGTTGCGTTAGTTGAGCCTGGAGATAATAGTGGATTTTGGGATTATGTGACTGTAGAAGCTACTTCAGATAATGGATTAACCTGGGTAATGCTTGTTGATGATGTTTATGATGCTAGAGCACACGCTGACTGGCTTTCTGCTTATAACGCAAATAGTAATGGTACATCTGCATTATATAAAGATAGAGAAGTTGATTTTGCTCCTCATTTTGATGTAGGAGACACTGTAAGGGTAAGGTTTAAGTTTTATTCTGATGATTATGTTGCTGGATGGGGATGGGCAATAGATGATTTATCCATTCAAGTATTAGATAATCATCCTCCTGAAATTGATGATCAGACATTTAATGATCCTGGTATAGATGAGAATTCTTCTAATGGTACTCTTGTGGGGTTAGTTAGTGCAACGGATAAAGATGGTGATGATTTAACATTTTCAATCACAGGAGGATCGGGAGAAAATACTTTTAGCATAGACAATGATGGAAATTTAACCGTTTCAGATAATACTAAATTAGATTATGAAGCAAATACTTCGTTGGACTTAACTGTAGTTGTAAGTGATGGTTTGGCTAGCGATGATGCTACTATAACAATTAATATCAATGATGTTTTTGAAAAATCTAAAGTACATATAACAGCCTCTAATAATAATTTTAATGGTTTAAATTCAATTTATATGAATGAAGCTGAGGGTGGTTTGAATAATGTAATTATAACTGCACATGTAGATGAACCTTTACCGCAAGATGTTTCGATTTCAGTTGCTTGGTCTGGTAGTGCTACTTATGGAGGCGATTATAATCTTATGTTTCCTTATATAGATCCAAGTGTACTTATAATTCCAGCTGACGTGGATAGTGTTAACTATTTTACAATATCTCCAATAAATGATGAAGTTTATGAGGGGGGGATAGATGGTGAATCTATTATTTTAGATATTGATGATATCTCTAGTCCTTATGTAGAAGAAGTTGGAGAATCTCAAGTAACTATAACGATTAATGATGGTGATGATTACCCTTGGATTTATTTTAAATCTAATTATATGTCTGGGTCATCATTAACCTTACTTGACGAGATAAATGAAGGAGAATCTACTGAATATTGGACTGTGATTGGACATGGTAAAACTTCAGATGAAGATATTTATATTGATGTTTCTTATGGTGGTCTTGCGGTAAAAGATTTTGATTATACTAGTAGTTCTCAAAGACTTACTATTCCTTCTGGAGCAACCGAAAGTGATAAAATAACAATAAATGCATTAATGGATAATGATAGCGGTGAAGATGATAGTGAGAATATAATTGTAAATTATGAGATATTAGGATCAAATACAACATGGACTGATCATGGGAGTCATGGGTATCCAGTTCCA
>JAYZHG010000023.1:0-4393 GCA_036166735.1 Bacteroidota bacterium
AAAAATTTCATTTTCAATTGAAAAACTACCATCATTATTTTGAAAAAATAAAATGGCGGATTGCCCTTTAGCTCCTCCTATAAAAATATCTTCTAGTCCATCCATATTAAAATCTGCATTGCAAAGACAAGGTCCTTCATTAGAATTCATTTTATAAAGTAATCTTTCACTATCAAAATCAACAAAATTATTCTCTACATGTTCAAAATCTATTACAATGTCCGATTGCTTTAATAATGATTTATTATTCCTCTTTTTTTCTTCACTTTTAGTTGTCTCTAAAGGTTCTTCAATAAAATAATGTTTGTTTGAAATAAGATTTTTCAAAAGTAAATGTTTTTGATAAGGCCAAACAATTTTTACACTATCTACTAAGCGAATGGAATCTAAACCAAAATAAAGTCTATAATCAACAGAAGATTGAAATCCTCTCATAGGAGAAAGCTCTTGATATTGTACAGTTCCTCTGTAGTATATAAATACTTTAGTTCCTATTCCAAACTTATTTTTTGATTTTGAATCAAAAGAAAATGATATCCAATTTTTATCCGATTTATTTTCATAAATATTAGCATGCATATTGACATTATTAATAATCAAATCTAAATCCCCATCATTATCCAAATCTCCATATGCTGATCCATTAGAATATGTTGGCATGTCTAAACCAAATTCCTTTGTGGAATTTTCAAAAGATAAATTTCCCATATTTTTAAAAGCAAAATTTGAAAGTGGTTCTGTAGGAATCATGTCTATTAATTTTTTTATTGGTTCTTTTTCGGACTTTATAATATTAGAAATAATTGAAGGATTAGCTAAAAAATTTACATAATCCTGATCCAAAAGATCTTTATATATCCCATTTGCAACAAAAACATCTTTATAACCATCATTATTCATATCAAAAATAAGTGCTCCCCAACTCCAGTCAGTTGCATCTAATCCTGTTATTCTTGAAATATCAGAAAATGAGCCATCTTGATTATTTAATTGAAGAACATTCCTATTAAATTGATGGTAATAACCTTGATTTAGTGAAAATTGATATTTATCCCAACTATCAAATACTGCTTTGGAAACACGTCTATCATGTCTTTTAGGTAGCATCTCCGTTACAAATATTTCGGAGTAACCATCATTATTAATATCTGCCATATCTGCACCCATTGAGCCCATAGAAATTTCATTCATATAATCTTCTAAAGATTCAGAAAATGTTCCATCCTTATTATTAATATACAAATAGTCTTTCTCAAAAAAATCATTTGATATAAACATATCAGACCATCCATCAAGATTAATATCTCCTATCGTAACACCTAAACCGAAACCGATTTTACTAGTATAAATTCCAGCTTGGTTAGAGACATCAACAAAAAAGTTATTATCATTTCTCAACAATTTATTACCGTTTTCATCATCTATATTTCTTATATCCTTAACTAGATCAAATCCTATACCTATAGATTTAATGGTATTGTTTAGCAAATAACAATCTAAATCCCCATCATTATCATAATCAAAAAAAGCAGCATGAGTCGAAAGTCCCTCGTTATCTAAGCCATATTCCTTAGACATTTCAGAAAAAGTCAAGTCTCCATTATTTATAAATAATTCATTATTTCTTCTATTACCACCAGGTGGACCAGATTTACATACGTATATATCCAATAATCCATCTGCATTAATATCGACGATACTAACACCTGTACTCCATATACCAGAGCTTTCTAATCCTGATGATTTAGTAATATCTTCAAACTTAAAATTCCCCTTGTTCAGATATAGTTTATTTGAAACTAAATTTCCTGTAAAAAATAAATCAGGTAGAGAATCATTATTAAAATCTCCAATGCCGACTCCTCCCCCATTATAAAAGTTTCTATATGTGTAAGGATTAAGTTCTTCAGTATAAGACAATATGTTTGAAAAATTAATTCCAGTAGTCGATTTTGGATGACTTATAAATAATGTTTTTCTATTTGAATTTTTACTACATGAAAACACTATAAATAAAAAAAATATTACAAATAACAAATTCTTCATTAAGTATGAGATTATAAATACGAAGATAAAAAAAAAGCAAGCGAAAAATCGCTTGCTTTAATTTTAAGTCAGATTTTAACTAAACTTAGTTATTATTTAATAACCTGGATTTTGTGTTAATTTATTATTAGCATCTAACTGAGACTTCGGAATTGGAAAAATCGTCATGTGAGAACCAGACGCTGCTTTTTCCCACCATGCATCATTAAATTTCCCAAACCTAATTAGAGATTGTCTTCTATCATTTTCAACATACATCTCTCTTCCTCTTTCAGCTAAAAGATTATCTAAATCAAGTGAAGCATATGCATCAACTCCAGCTCGAGCTCTTATTTGATTTACAATACCTAAGGCACCAGCAGCATCACCTGTTCTCAAGTGAGCTTCTGCTTTACCAAGTAAGATATCTGCATATCTAAATAATACCCAGTCATTACTCATATTAGGAGTTCCTCCCATTTCATACTCATACTTTCCAACTCTAGCACCACACTGACGACAAGCATCAGGCCATATAGAATTGATATATGGTGTAAAATTAAGACCTACCCCGTCATCATCACCAGCTTCTCCACCAGCAGGATCATCAGTTCCCTGAGGACCAACTACAAAGTTTGAAAGTCTACTATCAAGAGTTCCTGTAGCAGTTCCTTTCCCTTTATACACTGTACCTTGAGGACCTGGATTTGACACAGGATCAACATAAGAATTATAAAAATCTTCTACAGTAGCATATCCATTCCAAGGTTGTGCCTGAAGGTTAAAAGTGTTCTGACTTGCATAGTGCAATGTCATTTGAACCCAATTAAATCCTCCTGCAAATACCTTATCATAAGGCACTACGAAGATATTTTCATTAGACCCGCTATTTTCTACTGCAAAGTTTGAAGAATAATCTCCTTCTAAACTATATAATCCAGAAGCAATAATTGCATCAGCATCAGCTTTTGCTCCAGCCCAATCAGCAGTACCAGTATAAACTCCAGCATTTAACTTCATCTTATGTCTTAAAGCTAAAGCTGCCCATTTATTCATTCTTCCATAAGTACTTCCATCTTTAGCAGTAGGTAGTAAATTAATGACAGCATCCAACTCAGACATAATCCAGCTATAAACTGACGCTCTTGGAGTATTTCCTTTTGCTTCAGTATCCGTAAAATCTATAGATAGAGGTACGTTACCATACATATCCATAAGATGATAATACCAAAATGCCCTTATAGCTCTAAGCTCTGCTTCAAAAGCTTCAGCTCCTTCAACAGCACTAAACTGATAAATCAAACGATTAGTCGTGTTAACACCACCATAAAGTGCACCCCATGCATTACTAATAAAACCATTATCAGGAGTATACGTATGTTGATGAACTTGTAAAAGCACACCACCATCATACCAGTCACCACCTCTTGTTGGTACCACAAGCTCATCTGAAGAGAGTTCATTAGTTGACCATACATTAGCGTGACTACCCCACATAGTGAAGTTAGCATATGCTTGCCCTAAGGCTGCAATATACTCATCTTCAGTCTGAAAAAAGTTTTCAGCTGCAAGTGTATCATACAATTCTTCATCTAGATTTGTACAAGCTGGTATAATAAATACCAAGCATGCAAAGACTAAGATTATTTTTTTAATTTTCATTTGTAAATTTTTCATAATTTATAATATTTAAAAATTTAAAAAGTAACATTAAGACCTAGTGTAAGGGTTCTAGCCCTATAATAAGTATTACGTCTCTCTATACCAGGAGCTAATGGATCAAAACCACCCATTGAGCCTCCCTGTGATCCATCAAATTGGTCACCATACCTAGCTACAGGATCAACTCCTTCATAGCCAGTAAATACAAACGGTCTCTGTGCAGAAAGATAAACTCTCAAATTTCTCACATTTCCAGAAGTTGGTATACTATAGCCAACTGTAAGGTTATTAAGTTCAAAATAAGTAGCATCTTCAACATGAGTACTGTTAACCGCAGCTTTTTTAATATTTGGATCATAGTACTTAGTTTTTACAACATTCCAGTTACCAACAGTAGTTGGCTCTGTATTTTCATAAAAACCTCTATAAGTACTAATTAAATCATGACCAAATTCACCATTCCAGAACATTGAAATATCCCAATTTCCAACTGTCATAGTATTTGTCCATCCCAAAGTGAAATCTGGAAGACCATTACCAATAACTTGTCTGTCATCATCACAGTCACAGTAAGTTCCGTCACCATTTAAATCAGCAAAATCTGGTGTTCCATCAGCTTTAACTCCTTGTTGAACTGGTCCCCAAAGTTGACCCATTGGTTCTCCTTCTTTAACCCTTATCAAACTCACAGCACTTTGTCCTGGAG
>JAYZHG010000024.1:0-2703 GCA_036166735.1 Bacteroidota bacterium
ATTTTTCAATATTTATGACTAAATTTGTTCTTCATTTTGAATTAGCAAAATTTTATAAATTCCACTCCAAGCATAATAATTGTGCTTCAGACTAATTTTATTTATACAACTATCAGCGTAAAGCAACTAGTAACCGCAAATTACGTAACAAAACAACAAATCTGTTTTTGAATAGTCGCATTCCTTTTATTACATTTGTAGCTAGATTCAAAAAATGCCTGACTTACGTTTACTCTTAGTATTATGAAAAAAGTTCAGTTCAATTCAAACTTATCACCATTTTTGTTTATAGCGCCTCAATTAGTAATTATTTTAATTTTTTTATATTGGCCAATAATACAGACTTTTACAGATGCCTTTACAGCACAGGATCCTTTTGGCTTTTCCAAGACTTTTGTTTGGTTTGATAATTTTGAATTAGTAATTACTGATCCTGCTTATCTTAGATCATTTAAATTTACATTAATTTATATCTTTGTAATAACACTTGTTACAGGGTCTTTGGGCTTACTTCTGGCCGTACAAGCAAATTCAGTGATACATGGGAAAAGTGCTTATAAGACATTATTGATCTGGCCTTACGCTATTGCTCCTGCCGTTGTGGGAGTTACAGCAAATTATTTTTTTAGTGAAAGATTGGGGTTACTTTATAGTTTTTTTAATGATCTTTGGGGTTTTAACTGGATGGACTCTGTTTCAGATGCATACATTTATGTTTTTATTGCAGGTTCTTGGAAACAGATAAGCGCAAATTTTATATTCTTTTTAGCAGGGTTACAAAATATTGAAAAATCTGTAATTGAAGCTTCATTGATCGATTGCAAAAGCAGTTTTAGAAGATTCTGGACAGTGACTTTTCCACTTTTGATGCCAACTACTTTCTTTTTAATTATAATAAATATTACATATGCTTTTTTTGAAACGTTAGGAATAATTGATACTACCACTATTGGAGCCCCAAGTGGGGAAACTAAAACTTTGGTTTACAAAGCCTATATTGATGGATTTAGGGGACTTGATTTAGGCAGTGCAGGTGCGCAATCGATAATAATGATGATAATAGTCTTAGTTATAACTATATTCCAATTCAGATTTATCGAAAGAAAAGTACATTATAATTAATGGCATCAAAATACTCGGAAATATCTGCTCATTCAATTTTACTCTTAGGCACTTTACTAGTTATGGTGCCTATATGGATTGTTTTCGCAAGTTCTACTCATGATAGTATTACAATTGCTACAAAAGGTATGCAATTTGGGCTTGGCGATAATTTTTTGAATAATTACCGAAATGTGTTATTTGAAAGGGGTGGTTTTTCAAAAGAGGTAACTTTTTTAAGGTTGATATCGAATAGTTTGGTAATGGCTTTTGGAATTGCAACTTTGACAGTAATTACTTCTCTTTTGGCGGCTTACACGATTGTATACTTTAAAATAAAACTAGCTACAACTTATTTTTGGCTGATATTTACAACTCTTCTAGTACCACTTGAAGTGAGAATATTCCCAAGCTATGCGATAGTTTCAGAACTTAACTTAACTAATACTTATGCAGGATTAATTTTGCCTTTATTAGCGTCATCAATAGCCACATTTTTTTTTAGACAATTTTATAAGACAATTCCTGAAGAATTATTAGAGGCAGCTAAAATTGATGGGGTAAATAGCTGGAAGTTTTTTATTGATTTCTTAATGCCTCTTTCAAAAACTATGATTATAGCTATTTTTATTTTTATGTTTGTATATGGATATAACCAATATTTATGGCCTATTCTTGTAACATCAACTGAGGATTATTGGACTGTAATTATGGGTATGAAAATTATGTTTATGAGAACCTCAATAGGTAGTTTTAGCTATATAATATTATCAATTATTCCACCGATATTAGTTGTAATATTTTTACAGCGCTGGTTTGTCAGGGGACTATTATATTCAGGTAAATGAATAATAAGTACTCTCAAATATTCGCACACTTGATTCTTTTTTTGGGGATGATGGTAATGGTCATTCCTATTTGGATATCGTTTGCCAGCTCAACTCATGAGAATGTAGCTATTCTTACCGAGGGCATGAAATGGGGTTTAGGTGACCAATTGTTAAAAAATTATAGTGAAGTATTGAACCAAACTGGAGGATTCTCTCAAGAAATTACTGCCACAAAAATGTTTATTAATAGTTTTATTATGGCTATTGGTATAGCAACTATTAAAGTGATAATATCATCGATGTCAGCTTTTGCGATTGTTTATTTCAGATTTAAGCTTGCAACACCCCTGTTTTGGTTAATTTTTATAACCCTTCTTGTGCCTTTAGAAGTACGGATTTTACCAAGCTATCAAATAGTATCTGATTTAAAATTAACTAATTCCTATACCGGGTTAATTTTGCCACTTGTAGCTTCTGCTACAGCAACTTTTTTCTTCAGGCAATTTTATAAATCTATTCCAGATGAATTATTGGAATCAGCTAAGTTAGATGGAGCAAATAGTTGGAAATTTTTTATAGATTTTTTAATACCGCTTTCAAAGACTATGATTGCTGCAATGTTTATATTTATGTTTGTTTACGGTTATAGTCAATATTTGTGGCCATTAATAATGACAACATCTGAACAATATTGGACAGTTGTTATGGGGATGAAGATTATATTTATGGAAGGTTATGAAGGAGGCAATCTTCCTAGAATAGCAGAGAGATT
>JAYZHG010000025.1:0-3953 GCA_036166735.1 Bacteroidota bacterium
AATTAGTACCCTCAGAAATTACATTCTTATTTGGTAAAAATTCTTTTTTTATTAATAAATACAAACAATCTATTAATTGGTTAAATAAATACATTGAAATGAAAGGAACTCTAGGAAAATATTCTGAAGAAGCTATAAAATTTCTAGAATTATCAAATACTAAAAATATTTTAGAAAAAGAAAAAAATATTGAAAATGTATTGACTGAATTATTTTCATATAGATATATTGAGTGTCCAAATAATAAAAAAATTTGTCCTGTCTGCAAAGGAAGTTCTGTAATGATTACAGAAACTGAAATTTCTAAAATATATAAAACATGTCCATTTAGTGATAATAAAGGATATTTAACTTGTGATGAATATAATCTCTTTCTAAGAGGAGAGTTAAAACCTAAAATATCAATATTTTCTCAGAGTAATTAAACTATTGATTGCATTATAATACCACATATGTATGCAGCGTATGTACCAACAGCATATCCTAAAACTGCAAGTAAAACTCCAACAGCTGCTAATGATGGATGAAACGCTGATGCAACTACTGGTGCTGATGCTGCACCACCAACATTTGCCTGACTACCAACAGCAACAAAAAAATATGGAGCTTTAATAAGAATTGCTACAATAAATAATAGTATTACATGTACAGAAATCCATATTAATCCAATTACAAAAAGTCCAGGGTTATCAAAAACCGTAAATAAATTCATTTGTAATCCAATGGTAGCAACTAATATATATATAAAAATACTACCAATTTTAGAAGCACCAACACCTTCTAAATCTCTTAATCTAGTAAATGAAAGAATAATTCCAAAAGTTGTAGCCATCACAATTAACCAAAAAAAACTAGATGTTAAACTATACTTTTCTAAAGCAGGAAAATTGTTTAGTAGATATGGAGCAATATTATCTGCAATCAAATGAGAAATTCCAGTAATACCAAAACCAATTGTAAGCACATAAATAAGTTCCTTTAAATCAGGTATTCTTGCAATACTCAAGTTATACTTTTCTATTTTCTCTTTTACAGATTCAACTGAACTACTATCAGCACCTAAAAATTTATCTATAAAAACAGTTTTTCCGACACCAATCAAAAGAACAGCAAGCCAAGCATTACCCACTAAAACATCTACAGTGACCATTTTTGAAAATAATTCTCCATCAACGTTAAAAACTTCCTTCATTGCTGTCTGGTTGGCTCCCCCTCCTATCCAGCTACCAGCTATAGTAGTCATGCCCCTTGCCAACTCTTCTGGATTTATTAAAACTAAATTTGGAAATAAGTTTTTTACTATAATTATTGCAATAGGGCCTCCAATAATTATTCCAACAGTTCCAGTAAAAAACATTATTAGTGCTTTTGAACCAAGTTTACTTATTTCTTTCAAATCAACACTTAAGGTAAGAAGGACTAAGGATGTAGGTAGTAAATATCTTGAAGCAACAAAATATAGATTTGATTTTTCTGGCGAAACAATTCCCGTAGTATTTAATAAAGAAGGAATAAAATAACATAATAATATTACAGGAAAAAAAGTATAAAACTTCTTCCAAAAAGAAGATCTTAGATTTGAAGTATAAAAAACAAACCCTAAAACAACCATTAAAATACCAAAAACTACTGCGTCATTAGAAATCATTGTTACAAATTTAAAAAATTAAACTAGTTTGATAAATATGATTTTTATCCAAAATGGTTACTTTTACTTTAAACTAATATAAAGATATTATTCTTTAGAAGATATGTCTAATACCATTCTTTATTAGAATGGTTTTTTTATTATGAGCTTAAATAAATTTAGTAAAACAATAACTCAAGATGATTCTCTTCCAGCTGCACAAGCAATGCTTTATGCTATTGGGTTAAAAGAGGAGGATATGTCAAAACCTCAAATTGGTATTGCAAGTACTGGATATGAAGGAAATCCATGTAATATGCACCTAAACATACTATCTCATCAAGTAAAAAAAAGTATTACTAATGAAAGCCTTATAGGATTAATTTTCAATACCATAGGAGTTAGTGATGGAATAACTAACGGAACTAAAGGAATGACATATTCTCTTATTTCAAGAGAAGTAATTGCTGACTCTATAGAAACTATTGTAAAAGCGCAGTATTATGATGGTTTAATAACAGTTGTTGGTTGTGACAAAAATATGCCAGGTGCAATGATGGCAATAGGAAGAATAAATAGACCCTCAATTTTAGTATACGGTGGAACTATAAAATCTGGAAAATGGAAAGGAGAAAATCTAAACATTGTTTCTACATTTGAAGCTTATGGCTCAAAAATTAAAGGAAAAATATCCAAAGAAGATTATAAGGGAATAATAAAAAATAGTATACCTGGACCGGGTGCATGTGGTGGAATGTACACAGCTAATACTATGTCCTCAGCGATTGAAGCATTAGGAATGAGTTTACCATTCAGCTCATCAAACCCTGCCGAAAGTATAGACAAAAAAAATGAAACAAATTCAATCGGAAAAGCTATCAAAAATTTGCTTAAAAAAAATATTAAACCTAAAGATATAATGACTAAAAAAGCATTTGAAAATGCGATTGCAATAACAATTGCATTAGGTGGATCTACTAATGCTGTTTTACATTTAATTGCTATGGCTAAATCTGTTGATATAACTATATCATTAGAGGACTTTCAAAGTTTTAGTAATAAAATTCCATTTATAGCAAATCTAAAACCAAGTGGAGATTATTTAATGGAAGATCTACATAAAATTGGAGGAACTCCTCTTGTAATGAAATATATGTTAGATAATGGTTTTTTACATGGTAATTGTATGACTGTTACTGGAAAAACAATTAATGAAAATCTTAAAAAAATAGAATGTAAAATTGATAATAAAATTTTAAAGTCTTTCTCAAATCCTATTAAAGAAACAGGACATATTCAAATATTGTATGGAAATTTAGCACCTAAAGGTGCAGTAGCTAAAATAACAGGAAAAGAAGGTGAAATTTTTGAAGGTTCTGCTAGAGTATATGAAAATGAATTTGATGCTATAAAAGGAATAGAAAATGAAATTAAACAAGGTGATGTTATTGTAATTAGAAATTCTGGACCAAAAGGTGGTCCTGGAATGCCCGAAATGCTTAAGCCAACATCTGCCGTAATTGGAGCAGGACTTGGTAAAGATGTTGCTTTAATTACTGATGGAAGATTTTCTGGAGGATCACATGGATTTGTCGTTGGACATATTTCACCTGAATCTTTTGATGGAGGACCTTTAGCTATAGTTAAAAATGGAGATATTATTAAAATAGACTCTATTAATAATGAAATAGAGTTAAAAATTAATAATTTAGAATTTGATAAAAGAATTAAAAATTTAAAATTACCAACTAATAAATACCATAAAGGAGTTGTAAAAAAATATATTAATACTGTTTCATCTGCATCTAAAGGATGTATAACTGACTAGTAATGAAAAAAATAAGTGGTTCTGATGCAATCATGCAAGTTTTACTTAATGAAGGGGTTCAAACTATTTTCGGATATCCTGGAGGAGCAATTATGCCTATTTATGATGCTTTATATGATTATTCGGACAAATTAAATCACATATTAGCTAGACATGAACAGGGAGCAATCCATGCAGCTCAAGGATATTCTAGAGTTTCTGGAAAAGTTGGTGTTTGTTTTGCAACATCAGGTCCAGGAGCAACAAATTTAATTACAGGATTAGCTGACGCACAGATTGATTCAACTCCACTCGTATGTATAACAGGACAGGTACCATCACATTTACTTGGAACAGATGCATTTCAAGAATCTGATGTTATAGGAATATCTATGCCTGTAACAAAATGGAATCATCAAATTACAAATGCTGATGAAATTCCTGAAATTATGTCTAAAGCTTTTTATATAGCTGCATCAGGAAGACCAGGACCTGTACTAATTGATATCACTAAAGATG
>JAYZHG010000026.1:0-6064 GCA_036166735.1 Bacteroidota bacterium
TAATTAATTGTATTTGATTCCATCATTTGTAATTTTTTATAAAATTAAGAAATAATAATCATTTCTTAATTTATTTTCAACACGAATAACTTAACTAATTTTTCATTCTTTCTCTTCTAGCTATCTCTTCAACTTCTTTGTCTATATCATCAATTTCTTTAAATACAATTCTCAACTTTTTTTCTAAATCTTTTAAAGTAGCCCTTGTTTCATCATCTAGATGATCAGATTTGTAAAGACTTAACAAATTATCTGCCGCTTTTGTTATTTTTTCCTTACTATCATCAACAAATCGATCAAATATTTCAAACTTATCTTTATTAATATCTTGATCTCCATAAATAAAACCTATTGTATTATCACTCATTATTTTGAATTATGATTATAGTAATTTATTTATTTAATATATTTATTTATTCAAAAAAATAAAATAATATCAAAAAAATGATACTTAATCCAAAAAAAATATTCGTAATTATAACCCTTATCTGTTTAACTAATTATTCAGAATTATTAGCACAATCAATTCAATGGAATGATGATGAAAGTGGTTTTTATAGAATTAAGGACAACGAATTAATACTTCATAGTACAAATGGAGATAAAGAAATTATTATAATAAGTAAAAAAGATTTATCACCAATCAATTCCAGCCCTCTCAAACTAAAAGGATATCAATTTTCAATTGATAGAAACAAAGCATTAATTTTTACTAATACAAAAAGGGTATGGCGACGCGAAACAAAAGGAGATTATTGGATTTTAGATTTAAATAACAAAAAATTAACAAAACTTGGAAAGGGGTTACCAGAATCTAGTTTAATGTTCGCGAAATTTTCTCCAGACGGAAACAATGTCGCTTATGTTAGTAAAGAAAATGCAAATAAAGTAAGAAATAGCACTACTAATGCAAATATCTTTATTGAAAATTTATCGAATAATCAAATTAAAAAACTCACAAGTTCAAATGGAACAAAAAAACTAATTAATGGAACTTTTGATTGGGCATATGAGGAAGAATTTAATTGTAGAGATGGATTCTTATTTAATAATTCTGGAACTAAGATTGCATTTTGGCAAATTGATGCAAACCAAGTTAGAGATTTTTATATGATGAATAATACTGATTCTATTTATTCATTTAATGTCCCAGTAGAATATCCAAAAGTTGGACAAAATCCTTCTCCTGCTAAAATTGGAATAATAGATTTAATAAATAATAACTCAATCACTTGGATAAAAATTCCAGGAGCACCTAATAATAATTATTTGCCAAGAATGACTTGGTCACCAAATTCTGATGAATTATTTATTCAACAACTTAATCATAAACAAAATCATAGTAAATTATTCATTGCAAATACATCAACGGGTTCAACAAAATTACTAATGGAAGAAAAAGATAATGCTTGGGTTGATGTTAGAAACTCATGGCCAAATCAAGTTCAAGCTGGGTGGAAATTTATTAATAAAGGAAAAGAATTTTTATATACTACTGAAAAAGATGGATGGTCTCATGTTTATAGATTCAATATCAATACGAAAAAAGAGTACTTAATTACAAAAGGAGAATATGATGTAACCCAATCCCTAGCAGTAGATGAAAAATCCAAACTATTATATTTTATTGCTTCTCCAAATAATGCAACTCAACGATATCTATATAAAGTTAGCCTTGATGGAAAAGGAAAACTTGAAATGGTAACACCAAATGAATTAGAAGGATCACATAATTACCAAATTAGTCCTAAAGCAAATTTTGCCTTTCATAATTTTTCAAATTACTACACAAAACCAATGAGTCAATTAATTCAACTTCCTTCACATAAATCTATAAATAAAGGGGAAAGTATATCTGAGAAATTTAACCCTTCACTAAAAGATAATCACCCATTAAATTTCTTTCAAATTACTACAGTTGATAATATAACAATGGATGGATGGATTGTCAAACCAAAAAATATGGATCCAAATAAAAAATATCCTATTTTATTTTATTTCTATAGTGAACCAGCAGGAACAACAGCTGTTGATCGATATGGTATTGGAAACACTAGACTTTATAATGGTGACCTAAGAGAAGACGGCTACGTATATGTATCTTTTGATGGCAGAGGAACACCCTCACCTAAAGGAAGAGCTTGGAGAAAAGCAATATATAGAAGCATAGGGAAAGTAAACGTTAGAGATATGGGAATGGGAGCATTAGAAGTTTTTAAAAAATTTGATTTTATTGACACTACAAGAGTAGCCGTTCATGGATGGAGTGGTGGTGGTTCAGCTACCCTAAATTGTTTGTTTCAATACCCAAATATTTTTCATACTGGCATTGCAGTTGCAGCAGTTGCTAACCAACTTACATATGATAACATCTATCAAGAACGATATATGGGAATACCTTCAGAAACTAAACAAGATTTTATTGATGGCTCACCGATCACACACGCAAAAAATTTTAAAGGAAATCTCTTATATATGCATGGAACAGCGGATGATAACGTACACTATCAAAATGCAGAAATGCTCATAAACGAATTAATCAAACACAAAAAAGTGTTTTATTTTATGGCTTATCCTAACAGGTCACATGGCATTCGAGAAAACAATGCTTATCCTCACGTTGCTATGATGTTCACAGATTTTTTAAGAAAAAATTGTCTTCCTGGTGGAAAATAATTTTATTACTTTAAACTAGAATTAATTTGATTAAGTTTTTCTTTTCCAGGACAAAGATCTTTTTCAACCAATTTATTTAAAGGAGTATCAACAATATCTAAAGTTTCTTTTAAATCCTTCGCTTTTGGATTTATATACAATAAACCAGTTAAAACTTTTCCTTGTTGTTCTGATTGCTGAATCTTTTTTATTGCTTCAATTTTGTTTTCAGGATTATAATTTTTAGATATTTTTTGAAGAGATAATATTGATCCATCATGAAGTGGTATATCAAGATTTTTTCCCTGTTTATAGCTTGCAGTAATCGTATTTCCAATTGGTACAAAATCTGTCATAGAAGCCACAGAATCATTATGCTCTCTTATATAATCATAACTTTTTGTTGAATTTTTATGATTATTAAAAGTGACGCAAGGCGAAATTACATCAATAAGAGAAAATCCTTTATGACGTAAAGCCGCCTTCATTAAAGGGACTAGTTGTTCTTTATCTCCAGAAAAACTTCTAGCAACAAAACTCGCTCCTAAATGAATAGCCATTCCTGCTAAATCAATAGCTGGAAATAAATTGTCTTCGCCATACTTACTTTTTGATTCAATATCATTAGTAGCAGAAAACTGTCCTTTAGTAAGACCATAAGTGCCATTATTTTCTATAATATACACCACATTTAATTGTCTTCTAACGGCATGCACAAATTGTCCCATACCAATTGATGCTGTATCTCCATCTCCAGAAACACCTAAATATGTTAATTCATGATTTGCAAGAGTTGCTCCGGTTGCAATTGATGGCATACGACCATGAACAGAATTAAACCCGTGTGATTGTTTTAAAAAATAACCTGGTGTTTTAGAAGAACATCCAATTCCAGATAATTTTGCTACTTGATGAGCAGCAATATTTAATTGAAAACAAGCTTCTACAATTGCAGCGCTTATTGAATCATGACCACAACCAGCACAAAGTGTAGAAACAGGACCTTCATAGTCTCTTCTAGTAAGTCCCAATTTATTAATTTTGAGTCTTGGGTGATGGTTAACAGGTTTAGTTATATATGTCATCTTATTATTTTTTCATTATTTCTTTAACTTCTTTTTCTGCCAAATAACTACTGATTTCTGTGCTGATAAAATGAGCAGTTATTGGCATCCCATCAAAACAAAGAACTGAAATCATTTTATCTGGAACAACATTTACTTCAGCCAATATCAATTTTTTCATTTGAGCATCTCGATTTTGTTCAACCACAAAAATCATATCATGATTTTCTATAAAATCATGTACTTCTTTACCAAAAGGAAAAGCCCTTATTCTCATAGAATCTAAAATGATTCCATCTGAAGATAACTCATCAAGAGCTTCAATCATTGAATAATCCGAGCCACCAAAATAAATTACTCCTTTAGAATTATTAACTGACCTAATAATTGGTTTCGGAACTAATTTGGCTGCATTTTCATGCTTTTTTAATATTCTAGTCAAATTTCTTGCATTAACTTTTCCATCTTCTGTATAAACAGCATATTCATCATGAGACGATCCCCTTGTAAAATAAGCTCCTTTTTCTGGATGAGTACCTGGATAAGTTCTATAAGGAATCCCATCTCCATCTATGTCCAGATATCTTCCAAATTTTTCCATACTATCTAAATCCTTCTTAGTTAATACTTTACCTCTATCAAACATATGCGTATCCTCCCATTTAAATTCTTTTGTAGTAAAATCATTCATTCCAATATCTAAATCTGAAAGAATAATTATGGGTGTTTGTAGCCGATCAGCTAAATCAAAAGCCATAACCGAAAATTCAAAACACTCCGTAGGATTAGAAGGAATGAGTATAATATGTTTTGTGTCACCGTGGGAAGCGTAAGCACAAGACAAAATATCCGATTGCTGAGTTCTTGTAGGCATTCCTGTTGAAGGCCCTCCCCTCTGAATATCAAATAAAACTGTAGGTACTTCCGCAAAATAAGCTAATCCAATAAATTCGGACATCAGTGAAATACCAGGACCGCTTGTAGCAGTAAAAGCTCTTGCTCCATTCCAATTAGCACCAATAACCATTCCAATAGCAGCCAATTCATCTTCCGCTTGAACAATTGCAAACTTATTTTTTTGAGTTCTATTATCTACTCTCAATTTTTCACAATATTTGATAAACGATTCAGCTACAGAAGTAGATGGTGTAATTGGGTACCAAGCACATACGGTAGCACCAGCATAAACACATCCCAATCCGGAAGCTTCATTTCCATTAGTAAGAATCATCCCTTTATTTTTATTTGACTTTCTAACTTTAATATCACATTGATTAGTAAGGTTGTCTTTCGCATAATTATATCCCATTTCTAAGGCCTTAACATTAGGAATAATAAGTTTTTCTTTTCCTTTAAATTTTGCTGATATTAAATCAACATAGACGTCTATTCCCATACCCAACAAGTAAGCTAAAGCACCAACGTAGACAATGTTTTTAAAAAGTAATCTTAATTTTGGATTTGAAAACTCACTAACACAAAGTTCAGTTAAGGGAATATCTAATACGTTGATATCATCCCTACCAAAATTTCTTTTCCAAGAAGAATCATATAACAAGTATCCGCCAGGTCTTATTTCGGCAACATCTTCAGCATAGGATTGAGGATTCATAGCCACCGCTATATCAACACCTTCTCTTCTTCCTAAATAGCCTTTTTCTGTAACCCTAATTTCAAACCAAGTAGGTAATCCTTGAATATTTGATGGAAAAATGTTTTTTGGACTTACAGGAACCCCTAACCTAAAAACTCCTTGTGCAAACATTTGATTAGCACTCGCAGAACCCGACCCATTAACATTTGCAAACTTAATTACAAATTCATTTTCTGATTTTATTTTATGCATATTTAGGTTTATTATTTTTTATATCCATAGCTGTACAATTTGAATATGTACGAGACTCCTCATACAAAAATGTTTGCATATCCCATGCTGCAGTAGGGCATCTTTCTGCACATAATCCACAATGCACACACATATCTTCATCCTTAACCATTACTCTTTTAGTAGCTAGTTGTTCAGAGACTAATAAATCTTGATCTTTATTAGTTGCAGGAACTCTTAATTTTTTTCTTAATTCTTCTTCAGAATCATTTGCAATAAAATTTATAGTATCTGTAGGACAAATATCCATACAAGCATCACATTCAATACACTTACTTTCTGTAAATACGGTTTGCACATCACAATTAAGACATCTTTGAGCTTCTTCAAATGCTAGCTTTTCATCATATCCAAGTTCAACTTCAACTTTTAAATTTTTTAATGATACTTTTTGATCTGCATGAGGAACTAAAAATCTTTTATCTTGAGAAATATCATTGTCATAAGACCATTCATGTAC
>JAYZHG010000027.1:0-6187 GCA_036166735.1 Bacteroidota bacterium
ATAAACTTACAATAAATATTGTTTCTCCACCAACAATTGGAGGATTGAATTGGAACAATGATGGAACATTTGTTTATACTGCTCCTGATGATGTTGATAAACCTGGACCAGAGATAATAACATTCGATTATGCTTTATCTGATGATGGATTTAATTTATGTGATTCTACGGCAACAGTTACGATAATTATAAATTATGAAAATGATTGTCCTATTGCTTTAGATGATTCAATAATGATTGATGGTTCTGAACCAATTTCAAGAACAATTTCTGTTCTTGATAATGATTCTGATATTGATTCTGAAATAGATACTACAAGTGTAACTATTATTGGTGGTCCTGCTTTTGGAGAGGCTATAGCGAATATAAATGGGACTGTAACATATAATTATGAAGTTTCACCAATTAGTTTTGATACTATTACGTATAGCGTTAGTGACTATGAAGGTTGTGAGGTTTTGGCTCATATTTATGTTTATATTGAAAATATAAGAACTCCAAATTATAAACTTCCTAATTATTTTACTCCTAATGGAGATGATTTTAATGATTATTTTGTAATAAAATATGAAAACATACTTGAAAAAGACATGAGTTTTGAAGTGGTAATTTATGATAGATATCAAAGAATAGTTTATGAAGGAGTAATTAAAAGCAGTGATAAAATATGGAATGGAATTAATTCATTTACATCTCAAATTGTTAAGACAGATTTTTATTATTATGAAATTACGCCTATAGAATACTTTGATACATCATTTATGAGAAGAAGGGAAAAATTAGTAGGTACTTTATACTTAGAAAAAGAGAGATAGTTTTATCTTGTAAAATTGTAAATGGCAAAAGTTGCTAACCAATGTTCACCTCCGTAGCCGCTATCAAACATAAGTTCCAATCCTTTTTTTGTATGATTTTTTGAAATTTTATAAAGGAATAATTTTTTATCATCATTTTGTATTTTATTAGCAATATCATTTAATGTCCAAGCTCTATGAAACATTAGACCAATTAAGTGTCCTATTCCAGGATCTTTTGGATCTAATACTTCTGGTGGAGTTATGATGCTTCCAAAGCTTTTCTCTTTGAAAGAGGGAAAAAATTTAGATAACCAGTTATTAAATTCTTTTTCTGATAAAATTTTTGCCATTAAACTGGCTTCTGCTAGACAGGGAGACAAAAAATCTGTTCCAGATGGTTCATAATTTACAGGACAATTTTTATCGTAGCTAAAATGTTTAATACTATACTCTTTGATTTTATTTGATAATTTTTCATTATTAGTTTTTTGAGCATATTCATACATTAAAGAAAAGGAGAATGCAGTGTTAGCATGTGTTCCTGGTCTTAGTGGTTTTGAAAGTTTATTTAAAAAAACAATTGTTCTCTCTGATAATAAATCAACTAGAGGTTTTAAGTTTTTAGACCAATTTTTTGCTTCAATATCATCCCATGTTTCAAGTTCAGAATAGAGAAGCATTAACCACGCCCATCCATAAGTTCTCTCAAATCCTTTAGCAAAATCATTTTGGAAAAATTGAAATTCTTTTTCTAAATTATTTTTATTTAAATTTTTTCTAATTTTTGTTCTAATGTTTTCAGCTTCTTTAATATTAGGAAATTCTTTCAAAATTTTTACCATACTCCAATGACCATGAACTGCAGAATGCCAATCCCAACAACCATAAAATGATGGGGTAAGTTTATAGTGAGGTCTTATCCAGGTTGAATCAATGTATCTATAACCAATTTTATATGGAAATTTTTTGTCAACACAATTGATAGATAATTGAATAAGATCACTAGCTAATTTTTCATCTAATTTTAACTCTTCATTATCAATTTTATTGATATTATTTGTGCAACTAATAAAAAGAAATATTATTATAAAAAAAGTAATTCTCATTTTTTACTAGCATTAAATAATTTTTCTTTTTCACTTTTACTTAAACTTGAATACCCACTTTTAGAAATTTTATCAAGTATTTTATCTATATCATCCTGTGATATTTCTTTGTTTATATTTTGATATGAATAATCATCTTTAGATTTATTGATTTTCGAGTTATGAAAAAAATTAAGAATCCTGATAATAGGATCTCCCATATTATTTCCATTTTGTAATTGTTTAATATATAAATATCCAATTAAAGCACCACCTAAGTGTGCAATTTCTCCACCTGAATTATTACCTGTTATATCAAAAAATGATGATGCAACATAAAATAGAGCAATGTATTTAATTCTTATTGGTCCAATAAAAAGAAGATTAAATGTGTAATTTGGTATAAGAGTAGCTGAGCCGATTACTACACTGAATACTCCAGCAGATGCTCCTAACATTAAGGATTGATTAATTTGATCTCCATAATATGGGATTATATTATAAATAGCCATATAGAGTAAACCACCAATTATTCCCCCTAAGACATATAAAGAAATCAATGCATTATTACCTATATTATCATTGATTATTTTTCCAAACCAATATAAAAAAAGCATATTCCAAAATATATGTGAGAAGTTAATGTGTAAAAAGAAGTAAGTGATTATAGACCATGGTTGAAATATAAAATCTCTTAAATTAGCTGAAAGCATTAAAGAGTTTAGCAATTTTATATATAAGTTTTCTTGACCTCCAATTTGAAAAAATATTTTTATTATACCAACACTTAAAAATATAATAACGTTTATTATTATTATCTTGATAAGACCATTGTCTTTTTTATTCCATGAATTTTTAAGATCTTCTATTATAAAGTTTGACATAATTTTAATAAAATGTGCCGTATTTTCTTTTCCAATATTTTAGAATTAGATATCCTATAAGCATTCCACCAAGATGAGCAAAATGTGCAACATTGTCTCCAGGCATTCTATTTATTTCACTCCATAGCTCATAGATTCCATATACTAATACTACATATTTAGCTTTCACTGGTATTGGAAAAAATAAAAGCATTAGTTCCATATTTGGAAATAGCATTGCAAAAGCTAATAAAATTCCAAATACAGCACCTGATGCTCCTACCATTGGAACATCACTCTTTACTTTTAGCAAATCATTTGCATATGCTATACTCAGATTGTCATTAGAATTTGATGGGTTTTGTTCATAAGAATCAATAAAATCATAAAGTTGGTTATAATATTCTGATGAATTATTTAGAACTAGTTTTCTAAATGATTCAGGGGATGGGTTTTCTTCATAACTTTTTACTTTTATTTCGAATGAATAATTTTCATAGTAATTAATTCCTGAGTACAAAATTCCAGCTCCAATTCCTGTAATTAAATAATATATTAAAAATTTTTTTGAACCCCATACTCTTTCAAGAATGGGTGCAAATACAAGTACAGAAAACATATTACCGAATAAATGTCCAAAGCCCCCATGTACCCACATATAAGTTAGTATTTGGTATGGTTGAAAATTTTCAGAATGAAAGTATCTCATTCCAAAATTTTCAATTATATAAGATCTTAATCCTATAAAATCAGATAATATATAAATTATTCCATTTATTATTAGAATATTTTTTGCGGCTGGAGTTAATTGAAACATTAAAATAAATTTTTTATTTTATTATCATTTAACTCTACAAAATTTAGTTCTCCATCTGGAGAATATTTTGGATTTTTGCATGCAAATAGTCTGTCAATTATGGATTCCATTTCTTTGTGATTTAATCTTTTATTATTTATTATTTTAGCTTTTTTAGAAAATGATTTTAAAATTATTTCTTTTTTTTCAGTTTTTAAATTTTGATTATTTTTTTTTATTTCTTCAACAAAACCTTCAATTATTTCTTCTTCATTTATATCATCAAGTCCTGCAGGTACGCCATTTATTATCACAGAATTTTTACCAAATACATCTATATTAAATCCTATTGATTTGATATCATTGAGGATTTCTTTAATAAGTTGAAAATCTGAATTATTAAATTCAATATATTTTGGAAATAAATTTTGTTGAGAATTAGAATTTGAATTTAGAGATGAATTTTTAAATTTTTCGTATAATATTCTTTGTTGACAATTTTTATGATTAAATACTAACAACTTTTTTCCAAGCTGTTTGAAAATGAAATTATCAAGAAATTGAACTGGCTTGTTGTGTGTTTCTATTAAATCATTTTCAAAAATTAATTTATCATTTAAGTGTTCAGTTTTGACTTCATCAAATATTTTTTTCCAGTTTTGCTTATTACTTGAACTTGAAGGTTTAATATTTTGATACTCTTTGTTGTCATATTCTATAACAGTTTTATTACTAAAATTAATGTCAGCATTAAAATCAATAGAAGGCATTATATGATGAGAACTTAATGATTTACTAACTGATGAATTCATTAAATTATATATCAATTTTTCATCTTCAAATTTTACTTCTGTTTTTGTAGGATGAATATTAATATCTACTTCATTTGTATTTATTTGTAGAAATAGTACATAAAAAGGATATTTTTTTTCTTCTATTAATCCTTCATAACTTTTAATGATAGCATGATTTAGATAATTGCTTTTTATAAACCTATTATTTACAAAAATAAACTGTTCTCCTCTAGTTTTTTTTGAGTATTCAGGTTTTCCAATAAATCCATGAATAGAAATATTTCCAAATTTTTCATCACACAAAACAAGTTGCTGTTCATAACTTTTTTTAAATAATGAAATAATTCTTTTACTGAGAGTTGATGATTTTAAGTTGTAAATTTCAAGTTCATTATTTAAAAGTATAAAATTAATTTTTGAATTTGAGATTGCAATTCTTATAAATTCATCTATAATATATTTTAATTCGACTTTATTTGATTTTAAAAAATTTCTTCTTGCTGGAATAGTAAAAAATATATTTTTTATAATTATAGATGTTCCTTGATTTTTATCAATTTCATGTTCTTTAATTATTTTAGAGTTTTTGATATTAATTTCATATCCCATTTCATCACTAATAGATTTTGTTTTTAGTGTTATTTCTGAAACTGCAGAAATTGATGATAATGCCTCACCTCTAAAACCCATAGTTTTTATTTTAAATAAATCTTCTGCATTTTTTAGTTTAGAAGTTGAATGTCTATTAAAACATTTTATAGCATCTTTTTTAGACATTCCTATTCCATCATCAATAATAGTTATGGATTGCTTACCGGCATCTTTAATAATTATTTTAATATTTTTTGCTTTGGCATCAATACTGTTTTCTAGGAGTTCTTTTACTACTGAAGAAGGTCTTTGAACGACTTCACCTGCAGCAATCTGGTTAGAAACGGATTTTGGTAATTGGTATATAATGTTCATTTTAACTTTTTCTAATTTTTTTGAAAATGTACCATAAAGGAATTAAAGTTGTGAAAATAAAAATTTTATTTCCAATATATAGCCAACCAAATAAAAAAAAGAATAGTAATAATGCTATAATTAATTGTAGTTTGGATCCGGAGACAACTTCAGATTTTTTTTTATAATCAAAATATTTTTTGTTTTTTACCTTGATATTATTATTAATTTCAGAGACCCTATGTTCTATATCATCCTTTATTGGATCATAATGTCTTGGATCAAAATTAAATTTTTTACTTTTTGGTAAACGTATAAATGATGGTAATTTCATTTTAAAAAAATAAATCAAATCAATTAATTTATAAAGATAGATTTAAAATTTGTTAATTTAGTAATGCTTATTTATTAGCTTTTTTATAAAATTAATTCTAAAATTTCATACATTCATTTATGAAAATTGGTATAGTATGTTATCCAACATTTGGAGGTAGTGGTGTAGTTGCTACAGAACTTGGAAAAGCATTATCAAAAAAAGGAAATGAAGTACATTTTATAACTTATTCTCTTCCCGCTAGATTGAATATTTTTAGTGATAACCTTTTTTATCATGAGGTTTCAGTTAAAAATTATCCATTATTTCATTTTCCTCCATATGAAACATCCTTAACAAGCAAACTTGTAGAAATTGTAAAATTTGAAAAGTTAGATCTTCTTCATGTCCATTATGCCATTCCTCATGCATCATCAGCCTTATTAGCTAAAGATATTTTATTGACCATGGGAATAAAAATTCCAGTTATTACAACTCTTCATGGAACAGATATTACTCTTATTGGTACAGACCCATCATGTAAGCCTGTAATTAATTATTCTATTAATAATTCTGATGGAGTTACATCAGTAT
>JAYZHG010000028.1:0-2931 GCA_036166735.1 Bacteroidota bacterium
CATCATTTTCTAAAATATAACCATTTGCAGGTAAACCATATTTTTGAGGAATTAAACGTATTCCTACAAATAAATCCTGATCTCCATCATTATCAAAATCAGATGTTTTTACAACAGAAGAGCTTTCAAAAACACCAGATGGTAAAACTTGATCTGACTTTGTAAAAGATAAATTTTTATTGTTTATATACAATTTATCTCTCAACTCAGGCGAATAAATTGAAAATTCATTTCCACCACCAGTCACATAAATGTCCATAAAACCATCATTATTGGCATCAAATATTATACAATCTGTATCTTCAGAACCCTTATCATTATCAAATATGTTTAAATGTAATTTTTTAAAAGAATTATCTTCTTGAATAAAAATTGAACTAGAGATACCCTTAGATCCTCCTATAAAAAGATCTTCTCTCCCATCATTATCAATATCTCCAGAACAGATACAAGATCCTTCCGTTGAACTCATATGAAATAATAATCTGTCTCTATCAAAATCTACAAAATTGTTTTCTTTATGTACAAATTCTATAAAATTATCTGTTGACTCTTTTAATAAATGCTCTATGGATTTTTCTTGATTTAATAACTTCGAATTTGAATCAACTTTATCAATAATTATTTTATTATTAATAGGAACATTTGTTTTTTTAGTAATTAAACCATCTGGCCAATAAATAATTAAAGAATCAATTTTTTGAATGCGTCCTAAGCCAAAAATTAAATTATTATCAACTGTAGACTGAAATCCACGTATTGGCATTTGTTCAATATAAAAAGTTTTACCATTAGCATACACATAAACTTTACTACCTATAGCATCTAAGTTTTTATCTGTTCCATTTAACTGAACTTTAATAAAATTATTCTCTGGAAATTTTAGTTCTGATATGTTTTCATAAATAAACGATTCCATATTTACGTTATTTATTACCAAATCATAATCCCCATCATTATCGAGATCTCCATATGCAGACCCATTAGAAAAACTCGGTTTATCAAGACCTAATTTTGATGTTTCATCATTAAATTTTAGACCTCCTTTATTCATAAATGCATAATTTGAAATGGGGACACTAGGAATTAATTCTATAAGTTTTTTATAGTCAACCTTACCAGGACTCACAATTTCCTGTACAACTTCATCTTTAGTAACATACTGTAAAAAATCTTGATCTGTTAAATCCTGATATATTCCATTGGCAACAAAAATATCTTTATTACCATCGTTTTGAAAATCAAACATCAATGCTCCCCAACTCCAATCTGTTGCCTCAACACCCGTAAGTCTTCCTATTTCACTAAATGTTTGATTCCCATTATTTAACTGTAAAGTATTTCTTGTAAATTGGTTCCAATAACCACTATTTTTTATAAGCTGATGTCTATCCCAACTATCAAATGTAGTTACAGTTTTAATTCTTTCATCAGGTTCTGGAAGCATATCAGTTATAAATATATCCGACTTACCATCATTATTAATATCTGCCATATCAGCACCCATTGAAGCAGCACTTATACTTCTTATTTGATTTTCTAATTCCTCAGAGAATGTTCCATTCTTTTGATTGATATATAAATAATCTCTTTCAAAAAAATCATTGGATACATAAATATCCATCCATCCATCATTATTTACATCACCAACAGTTACACCAAGACCAAAACCTATTATACTTCCATAAATGCCTGCTTCCTCACTAATATCTTTAAATATTCCATTCTCATTTCTAAAAAATTTGTCACCTCCAACTGAATCCCTAACAGGTCTCTGATTCTTACCAATACTAGTTATTCTAAAGCCTCCTTTATAAGAATTATTTAAAAGATAACAATCTAAATCACCATCATTATCATAATCAAAAAAAGCTGCATGTGTTGAATATCCCTTATCATCAAGACCATACTCTACCGCTTTTTCTGTAAATGTTAAATTTCCATTATTAATAAATAATTCATTTTGCTTATTATCTCCTTTTATATCTCCAGAATTAGAAACATAGATATCTAAATAACCATCTCCATTTATATCTATAATACTGACACCAGTACTCCAAGATTTTTCACCACCGACATTAGCTTTTTTAGTTATATCTTCAAACTCAAAATTTCCTTTATTAAGATATAGTTTATTCTTATTTAAATTGGATGTAAAATAAATATCAAGAAGACCATCGTTATTAATATCACCAAGACCTACTCCTCCTCCATTATAATAATTTCTATAAGTAAATATATTAAAGTCCTCTTTATAGATAAGCGTATTGTTAAAGTCTACATTAGTTTTAAAAGAAGGTAGTTGCTTAAATAATTTATTTTCTTTTTTTACACATGAAAAAAATAATATGGCTAGAAAGAAAAAAAGGGATAATTTTTTCATTTAATTTATTTTTTTTTCTATTAATAAATCTGTAAATCTTGCTCGAACTTTTCTATCATCTAGCATGGTAAGAGTAATCCTTCTGTTACCATTCACAGTGACATACAAATATTTTTCATTTTCTGGATTTTTAATTTCTATAAAATCTGATTTATACCAACCACTCAATAAGGTTTTAATTTCTTTTATCAATGAATCTGAAAACAAATCTTTATTCCATGGAGCCCATGCTGTATAAGAAAATTCGGTATTAACCTCAAATATTGTATCATTATTAAAATTTGGATAGAAAAGCATTTCAATATTTTGACCATTTGATTTAGTTGGTAAAAGGTATTTAACTGAACTATTAGATGGTCCCTGTTTAATCAATTCCTGCTTATTTAATTCCCAGCAATGAGAATAAAATTCTTCTGAAGACATTCCAAACTTTACTCCAAGAAATAAAGAATCATATCTCACACCAGACGACAATTCTTTTTTTTCCAAAATCAAATATGGACTTGTTTCACAAGAATAAAATATCGTTGAAATAAATAATATTATAA
>JAYZHG010000029.1:0-4603 GCA_036166735.1 Bacteroidota bacterium
TATAAAGATGAATTATCAGTATTAGGAATCCATTTTTTATCGATTTTTAGTAGTTCTATTATAGACTTTAAAAAAAAATCTTTAGGAAATTCTGGAATACACATTCTCTTAGAACTTATATTAAATCTTTCTGCATTTTTTTCAGGTCTAAAAATAAGAATTTCATCTTCATCATTTTTGTAAGCTTTAAGGCCTTCAAATATTGTTTGACCATAATGAAGAGTTGTACAAGCTGGAGAAATACTTAAATTTTCATACGGAAGAATTTGAAAATTATGCCATTTCCCCTTTTCATAATCAGCAGAAAACATGTGATCTGAATAATATTTACAAAACTCTAAATCATTAAAATCAATTTCATTAATTCTAGATTTTAAAGAATTTTTAATCTTTATTTTCATAAAGCCAGGTTAAAATTTTAATATTCAATTAATTAATAACTTATAAAAATAACATATCATTCTATAAAATGAATCATCTGCTGATTAAATTTCTTCCAAGAATAATTAGAGCGTGAAGATTGAATATTTTTTCTAAATTTCATTAAGGTTTTAGGTTGAAGAATTTCATTTAACCCTTTGGCGATAGATGTAGAATTTATTTCAGTTATAATTCCAGAATCATCATTTTTAATTGGTTTAATTAATCCATTTAAGTTTGAAACCAAAATTGGCAATCCATAATGATAGGCAACAGGAGTGACACCACTTTGAGAGGCAGAACGATACGTCTGAGCTACACAATCTGAAGCACAAAAAAAGTTTCGTGCCTGATCAGAATCCATAAACTCAGGGTACAATAAAACTTTATTTTCTAACCCCAAATTATTAATTAGTCTTAAATATTTATTTTTATTTTCATAAAATTCACCAACTATTAACAAATAAGCATTTTTATTTTTCTTCTGATATATAGAAAATGCATCAATTAATAAATCCAAACCTTTATATTTTCTTATTAAACCAAAAAATAATATATAACTAGCATTAGAAGATAAATTTAAATTTTTTCGAGCTTCAACTTTTGATATAGAAACAGGTAAAAATTCATTTATAGGATGAAATCCATTAAGGATAGGTTTACTGAAATTAAGTTTTATTTCATTAGCAACTGATTTTGATAAGGTGACAAACGAAGTACACCCTTTACCAAAATAATTATTTAAAAACTTATCTGAAATCCTATTTTCATGTGGTATCCAATTATCCACCATACCAACACACTTAATGTTTGAGTCTACATTTCTAGCTATATATCCATAACAAATTGCTAGAAAAGGTGTCCAATAACGAAAAATGATCACTTTAGGATTTAATGCTTTAATTTCTTTAACAACACTATGCCATCGAAATGGCGAGTATACATGAATCATTCTTTTTATATCAATATTTTTTGGTGCATTTTGATTAGAAAATTGAGTTTTTCCTGGAAATATTAATTTGGGATACAACTTATTAAATGTCCAGATTTGGACTTTTTTACCATTTTTTTTAAATGCCAAAGCAAGTTCATGATTGGTTTCTGCTATACCACCTCTATAAGGATGAGCAGGACCAATTATTAAATAGTCAATAGATTTATTGTGCATAAACTACTAATATAAAGAATGGGATAATTAAAATATAATTAACCTAATAATCTATTTTTTCAAATTTAATTTGTCAGAATCAACTAAACCATCTTTCAATCTAACTATTCTATTAGAAAATTCCGCAATATCTTCCTCATGTGTTACCATAATTATAGTATTACCTCTTCTATGTAATTCGGTAAATAAATCCATAATATCATAAGATGTTTTACTATCTAAATTACCAGTTGGTTCATCTGCTAAAATAATACTTGGATTGTTAACTAAAGCTCTAGCAATTGCAACTCGTTGTCTTTCTCCACCAGATAACTCATTTGGTTTATGAGTAGCCCTATCTAATAAACCAACGTCTTCAAGTGCTTTTACAGCTAATTTCTCTCTTTGAGAAGATGAATAACCAGCATATACTAATGGTAATGCTACATTATCTAGAGCAGATGCCCTAGGTAATAAATTAAATGTTTGGAAAACAAACCCAATCTCTTTATTTCTAATTTCAGCTAATTCATTATCCGAAAGATTACTTACATTTTGATTATTTAAAACATAATCACCTCCAGTAGGTGAATCTAAACATCCAATAATATTCATTAAAGTTGATTTTCCTGATCCTGAAGGGCCCATAAAAGATACGTATTCATTTCTTTTTACATTAACTGTTATAGAATCTAATGCCTTCACAATTTGTTTACCAACATTATAATGTCTTGAAATTTTACTAACTTTTATCATATCTTTCATTTGAAATAAAATTAAATTAAATTCAGCCTATTAATTAGATGTCAAAATAAGTAAAATTACTCGTAATAATTATGATATTTTAACATAAAAATTTCAAATAATATGGAAATATTTTTTCAATGGGAAACATATATTGCACTGCTCACTTTAACTATGTTAGAAATAATTTTAGGAATAGATAATATTATTTTTATTTCAATTATAACAAACAAAGTAGAAAATAAAAATAGACAAAAAGCTAGAATAAGTGGACTATTACTAGCGATGTTTCTAAGAATACTTATGTTATTTGGATTAACATGGTTTATAGGTCTCACAAAACCCTTTTATTTGAGTTATAGTATTAAAGATATTATACTTTTTATTGGAGGTATATTCCTAATTATAAAAAGTAGTCATGAAATTTCTTATAAAATAAATGGCAACTTTAATGAAAAATTAATTTCATCTAAAATCGATACCATATATTCTATAATATGGCAAATTGTAATAATTGATTTTGTTTTTTCAATTGACTCAATACTTACAGCTATAGGATTAACTCAAGAAATAACCTTAATGATTATTGCAGTTGTTATTTCTATAATATTTATGATTGTTTACTCAGCAAAAATAAGTGATATAATAGATAGATACCCATCTCTAGAAATTTTAGCATTATGTTTTTTAGTACTAATTGGATTTAATTTAATACTTGAAGCAGCTCACTACGATATACCAAAAGGATATATATACTTTGCACTATTCTTCACTCTAGGAGTAGAACTTATAAACATAAAATTTAGAAGAGTTAGTGTGATGCGAACTAAAATTAAAAAATAACTAACCTCTATTCTTTAATTATTTTTTTCATAGTCTTTCTATCGTCTTGAACTAACTGGACTATAAATACTCCATCATTTTTAGTTGATATATCAATTTCATGTGATGAAGAACCTAAATTATTATTTAATTTCTTAGTTAAAATTTCTCTTCCAAAAATGTCTATTATTTTACATTCAACATCTCCTTTCCACGTATCAGTAAACTCTATACTAAAGATACCATTAGTAGGATTAGGGAAAATTGAAATGTTTTTTTCCAATTTAGTAAATTCTATACCCTGAACAACTGGTTGTTCTGCTTGAATATATAAATCATCAACACCCCATCCCCATGCAACAGTCAAATCATCAGAATACAATCTAAACCTTACTTTAACAGTATCACCTTCTTGAAAATATCCCGTAGTATTAAAATCAATTTCTCTAGATTTAAACATATTTTTATTTCCATTAGCTCCAGTATTATAAGCTTGTAACCATGTTACACAATTATCACCTTCTACAGGAATGCATTTATCTGAATCATAGCCATTAATTAATTTCAACCAATTAATACCATCTTTAGATGCCTCAACTATTACATAATCATAGAATCTTTGTGAAGGATATGAAGACCCATCACCAGGTTCAACTATCACAACTTCTTTAAACTTAATCGAAGGTTTAAAATCAGTTATTATTATTGGAATGTTTAACATTGCAGTCAAACTATAACCATCATCATAACCTTGAGAAACTCCGTCTTCATATGGATGATCCGTATTGAGTAATCTTTCATCAAAACCAGATTGTGTTCCTATTCTAAAACGATCCAAAGAAAACTCATCTCCAACCAAATCACTAAAAGTTGTAACAAATGATGTTTTTGCTTCGAGTATAGGATTAACCGTAATTTCTAATTGATTCGAAGGATACTCTGCTCCATCTTTATATCCAAATGCTTGAATAATATAATCTCCTTTTTCAGAAACTTCAAATTCATAATCTTTATCTACTATTTCAGTAGCATCATAAAAAGTTCCGCTGACAACTCCATCAGCCTTAATTAGTAAAGAATCATAAATAGATTTAATAAAAACATTAGATGTTAGTAAATACTTATCATCTACATCTACTTGATATACACTATTTAGAACAGGGGGTAGAGTTACTGGATTTGGAACAAAATCTTTAAGATCATCAAGCGTAGCAGTCCAAATACCTCTTCCATGAGTTGCTAATACTATTTGTCCTTGATCCTTAACTTTCATATCCCATGTACTTGCATTAGGAAAATTAGAATTAACAATATGCCATGATTCAGCACCATCTGTAGATTCAACAAGACCAATATCAGTACCTGCCCACATTATATCAGTATTATGAGGCATAACTAAGAAACTATATACTGCAACATCTGGAAAACCCTTAGAAGATTTTCCTGAAACATTCAAATGAAATCCTGTTA